>JAWXUN010000171.1:0-4405 GCA_044426425.1 Clostridia bacterium
GTCTGTGTTGTTTGATTTTTACAGATTTCACTTTTGGCAAAATCAAATATCCATTTTCCAACTTGATGTTATTATTAACACAGTTGGTTGTGTAACTGTTATGATTATGCTTTTTTGATTTGAACTTTGGAAATCCTACTTTTGGTGAGCGAAAAAAGTTATTATATGCTGTTTGTAAATTATTATATGCTCCAACCAATGCAAGACTATCAACCTCTTTTAACCATTCATATTCAGCCTTATATTGTGACGGATAACAAGAAAAATTCTCTTTTGTTTGCTCGTAACATTCAATTTTATCACCAAGCATTTTGTTGTAGATGAAACGCACGCATCCAAAAGTTTTGGCGAAAAGTATTCTCTGCTCTGAATTTGGATATATTCTGAATTTATATGCTTTATTCAATACTTTTCTCCTTGCTTTTCGATATATTTTTTAATAACTTCTATTGTTACACCACCTGTTGTAAGCAAACAAAATGACCTTGTCCAAAAATATTCTTTCCAAAGTTTAGTTCTAATTTGTGGAAATTCTTTTTTAATTAACCTACTACTTGCACTTTTATATGCATTTATGAACTTAGTCAATTCAGTATTTGGGTGTCCTTTGAACAACACGTGTACATGGTCTATATCATCATTCCACTCTACAATCGTTATGTTGTAGTTTGGAGCGATATATTCAAATATCTCTTTTAACCTTTGTGAAATATCTTTATCTATTACTTTTCTTCTATATTTAACTACCAAAACAAGATGGTAATACATTAAGAACACCGAATGGTTATTATCGTCTAATTTCACAGAAAACACCTACTTATTTCAATTTATCACTGAATTAAGTATACACCTTATATTTACAAAATGCAAGCATTTTGTTGCAATTCATCTCACCACCTATAGAGGTGGGAGTATTCTTGCAAATTTTAATAAAATGTAAATACTTTTTATTTTCGCTTGCTTTTTGCCAAAAATATAATTATAATAAAAGTCAAGTAAAGTCAAAAGAGGTGTTGGAAAATGCGAATATCAGACAATGTAACAGCATATATTTTAAAGCTACTTGATGACGAAAACGGTGTTGCAGAAATCAAAAGAAACGATTTGGCAATAAACTTAGGCTGTGTTCCAAGTCAGATAAATTATGTGATAAGCTCACGTTTTACACCAGAACAGGGCTATACTGTTGAAAGTCGCAGAGGTGGCGGTGGCTTTGTGCGAATTACCCGAGTATATAAGTCAAAATCGGCAATGCTTATGCACATAATTAACTCGATTGGCGAAAGTCTTGACGAAAGCAGTACCAGAATTATGCTCCACAATATGTTCTATAACGAATTGATATCAGAAGAAGAGTGGAAAATTTTGAGCACAGCAGTGTCTGACAGAAGTCTGTCCCCAGCCCCAAAGAACATAAGAGATATGCTAAGAGCAAGCATTTTAAAAAATATTTTGCTAACAATGGGAAAATGATTTTTTTATAAAAACTTGATAATTATGATAAAAGTATGTAAAAATTGTTAATTATTTTGATTAAATTATAAAAAAGACTTGATTTTCTGAAAAAAAGTGTTAAAATATATTTAGCACTCATATTAATAGAGTGCTAAATATTTGATTATAAAAATAAAAAAATAAATTAGAGGTGTTTTAAATGACTATTAAACCATTACTTGACAGAGTTCTAATTAAATCTGAAGAGGCTGAAGAAACAACAAAAAGCGGTATCGTTCTTGCTGGTTCTGCAAAAGAAAAACCACAATTTTCTGTGGTAGTAGCAGTTGGCGAGGGTGGCATGGTTGACGACAAAGAAGTCAAAATGTTCATCAAAGAGGGCGACAAAGTTATCACAGCTAAATACGCTGGAACAGAAATAAAAATGGACGGCATCGAATATTCTATCGTAAGACAATCAGATATTCTTGCAGTTATTGAATAATAGGAGGATTTTATATCATGGCTAAACAAATTATTTATGGTGAAGACGCTAGAAAAGCTCTTTTAAGCGGTATCAACAAACTTTCTGATACTGTTAAAATCACACTTGGACCAAAAGGCAGAAACGTTGTTTTAGACAAAAAATTTGGTGCACCACTTATCACAAACGATGGTGTTACAATTGCTAAAGAAATTGAGCTAGAAGATGCTTTTGAAAACATGGGTGCAGGTCTTGTTAAAGAAGTTGCAACAAAAACAAACGACATCGCTGGCGATGGCACAACAACTGCAACTCTTTTGGCTCAAGCACTTATCCGTGAGGGAATGAAAAATGTTACTGCTGGAGCTAACCCAATGGTTCTTCGTGGTGGTATGCAAAAAGCAACAGAAGCAGCTGTAAAAGCTATCGGCGAGAACTCACAAAAAGTTGCTGGCACACAAGACATCGCAAAAGTTGCTGGTGTTTCTTCTGGTAGCGACTTCATCGGTTCTTTAATCGCAGAAGCAATGGAAAAAGTGACAAGTGACGGTGTTATCACTGTTGAAGAGTCAAAAACAGCTGAAACATATTCAGAAGTTGTTGAGGGAATGATGTTCGACCGTGGATATCTTTCACCATATATGGTTACAGATACAGACAAAATGACAGCTGTTATTGATGATGCATATATCTTGATTACAGACAAAAAAATCTCTAATATTCAAGAAATCCTACCAGTGCTAGAGCAAATTGTTCAAGCTGGCAAAAAACTTGTTATCGTTGCAGAGGACATTGAGGGCGAGGCGTTAACAACTCTTGTTCTTAACAAACTCCGTGGAACATTTGTTGTTGCTGCTGTTAAAGCTCCTGGTTTTGGCGACAGAAGAAAAGAAATGTTAATCGACATCGCAACGCTTACAGGCGGTCAAGTTATCACAGAAGAACTCGGCTTGGATCTTAAAGAAACAACACTCGCAGAACTTGGAAGAGCAAGACAAGTTAAAATCGACAAAGAGAACACAATTATTGTTGATGGTGCTGGCGACAAAGCTCAAATCTCTGCTAGAGTTAACGCAATCAGAGCACAAATAGAAGTTACAACTTCTGAATTTGATACAGAAAAACTCCAAGAAAGACTAGCAAAACTTGCTGGTGGTGTTGCTGTTATCAAAGTTGGTGCAGCTACTGAAATTGAAATGAAAGAACAAAAACTAAGAATAGAAGATGCACTTGCAGCTACAAAAGCAGCTGTTGAAGAGGGCATTGTTGCAGGTGGCGGTACAGCACTTATGGACGCTATCCCAGCTGTTAAAGCTTTGGTTGAAACACTTTCTGGCGATGCAAAAACAGGTGCACAAATCGTTCTAAAATCTCTTGAAGAACCAGTTAGACAAATCGCAACTAACGCAGGTGTTGAGGGTTCAATTATTGTTGACAAACTTGTTACAAAGGCAACAGTTGGATACGGATACAACGCATTGACAGAAGAATTTGGCGACATGATGGACTTCGGAATTGTTGACCCTACAAAAGTTACTCGTTCAGCTCTTCAAAACGCTGCTTCAGTTGCTTCGACTGTTCTAACAACAGAGAGCCTAGTTGCAGATATCAAAGAACCAGCTCCAGCTATGCCAGCAGCTCCAGACATGGGCGGAATGTATTAATTTTTTCAATTAACCATTGACAATTGTTAATTAATGCTATATAATTGTTATTAATATAAGAGAATGCATAATATAATGCATTCTCTTTTTTATGCAATTTGTTTAAATTAAACAGTACATACTTAAAACTAAAAAAAAGAGGAGAAATTAAAATGACACTTGCAAAAAACGAAAAAATTAACCACATCATCGAAATATCTGTTGTTATTTTGTTGGGTCTAACAGCAATTCTTACAGCTTGGGCATCATGGATAGGTTCACTTCACTCTGGCAACCAAGCAACAAACTACACAACTTCAAACAACTTAGCTTCTGAGGGAAACAGTGAATACAACGCTGGTAGCCAATCAATGATGCAAGATATGATTTTGTGGAACGATATAGCTGATATGCAATTCGATATCACCTATGCTTATAATAATGATAACTATGATGAGTTAGATTTATTGTGCGAAAAACTTTATTACAAAATTTTTGAAAATGTTAGTGAAGATATGGCTGCTCAAATCGTTTGGGAATATCCAGAGACAGACGACTACACAAACACAATTCTTGATTGGATGTCAAACACAGAGGCTGTTAACACACCTTTTGCAAATGAAGAATTTGTAGCTACATATTTTGTAACAGCAAACGAGTTATTGACAGAGTCACAAGCTGTTTTGGAACAAGGTAAAAAAGACAATGCAAACGGCGATACTTATGGACTTATCACAATTATTTATAGCCTTGCTCTTTTCCTTTTAGGTATGGTAAGTACAATTAATAGTACAAAAAACAAATATGTTCTATTAGGTGTTTCTGTTGTAAGTATTATCTTTGC
>JAWXUN010000172.1:0-4399 GCA_044426425.1 Clostridia bacterium
CTCGCTAATACGAAAGTATTAGCTGTGGTTTTTAAAACTTTTGACAAAATTTCTGCTCACTTATTTATAAGCCTAATAATAATCAAGTTGCTATATATAATAGAAAGGCTAAAGCATGGTTCATCAATACAAATTAAATGATTATAATATAGTAATAGATGTTGGCAGTGGAAGTATTCACGTTGTGGACGAAATCGCATACGACATAATCGCAATGTATGAAAATACAAGTGAAGAAGAAATAGTTAAAACTATCGTAGAAAAATATGGCGAGTCTGAAGAAGAGATAAAACTTTGCCTAGAGGATATCGCAGAACTAAAAAAAGCAGAAAAACTTTTTGCTGACGAAGAATATGCAAAAACAGCTGTGGAATTTAAATCTCAAAATGATGTTGTAAAAGCTTTGTGCCTACACATCGCCCACACTTGCAACCTAAATTGTAGCTACTGCTTTGCGAGTCAAGGAAAATACAAAGGCGACTGCCACGAGGCTCTTATGAGTTTTGAGATTGGCAAAAAAGCTTTTGATTTTCTTATCGAAAATTCTGGAACAAGAAAAAATCTTGAAGTAGACTTTTTTGGTGGTGAACCACTGATGAATTTTGATGTTGTTAAAAAACTAGTCGCTTATGCAAGAAGTATCGAAAAAGAGCATAACAAAAATTTCAGGTTCACTCTTACAACGAATGGTATTTTGATTGACGATGATGTAATCGACTTTGCTAACAAAGAGATGGACAATGTTGTATTAAGTCTTGACGGCAGAAAAGAAATTCACGACCATTTCAGAAAAGATTATCTAGGCAATGGCAGTTATGACAGAATTTTGCCAAAGTTTAAAAAACTTGTTGAAAAAAGAAACGGTCAAGGCTATTATATGAGGGGCACGTTCACTCATAACAACCCAGATTTTACTAATGATATTTTACATATGGCAGATTTAGGCTTTACGGAGCTAAGTATGGAGCCAGTTGTTTGTCCTCCTAGCGACCCTTATGCACTTACATCACAGGACAAAGAAATTGTTTTTGAACAATACGAGATTTTGGCAAAAGAGATGATTAAAAGAAAAAAAGAGGGAAGACCTTTCACTTTTTATCACTATATGTTAGACCTAAACCATGGCCCTTGCATCTATAAAAGAGTTAGCGGATGTGGTTCTGGCAGTGAGTATTTTGCTGTAACACCAAATGGCGATTTATACCCATGTCATCAATTTGTTAGCCACAAAGAATTTTTGATGGGCAATGTTTGGGACGGCATAAAAGCAAAAGAAAAACAAGCGGAATTTAAGTCGTGCAATGTTTATTCAAGAAAAGAATGTACCGAATGTTGGGCAAGACTATACTGTGCAGGTGGTTGCTCGGCAAACTCATTCAACGCAACAGGCGACATAAAAGGAATATACAAAGATGGATGCGACCTGTTCAAAAAACGCATGGAATGTGCGATTATGTTGCAAATAGACAACATGAATAATTAAAATAGAGGTGGAATATGAACATCGGAATAATAGGTTTGGGGCTTATGGGTGCTTCGGCTGCCAAGAGTGTCAAACAAAAGACAGGGCACACTGTTTATGGCATTGACCTTAACAAAGAAACAATGTTTTTTGCAAAGGGTAACGGCACGATTGACGACAGTCTGACAGAAGAGAATGTCAAAGATTGCAAATTGATTTTTATTGCTCTTTGCCCAAAAGCTACGATTGATTGGGTAGAAAATCACTGCGAATTTATTTCGTCCGAAACAGTTGTTGTCGATTTTTGTGGAATAAAACGCTCCGTTGTTACTCAAATAGAAGAGATTGCCCAAAAGCACAATTTTATATATGTTGGCGGTCACCCAATGGCAGGTAAGGAAAAAGGCGGATATGTTTCTTCGGACGAAAATTTATATGTTGGTGCATCAATGATTTTAACACCAAATGCAGGTGTGGATATAAAAATTCTCGCTATGCTCAACGACTTTTTTATAGACATGGGTTTTGCGAACACAACAATTTCTAGCCCAGAAGAGCACGACAGAATTATCGCCTATACATCTCAACTTCCACACATAGCATCGTCAGCATACATCAAGTCGCCAACTGCTAAAAAAAGACGTGGATTTTCGGCTGGCAGTTTCAAGGACTTGTCAAGAGTTGCTTTTATGGACGAAAAAATGTGGACAGAATTATTCTTAGAAAAACCAGATTTTTTAATTGAAGAGCTAGAAGAATATATAGAAAATCTCAATGAATATCTGAGTGCACTCAAAGCAAAAGACTATGAATTAACCCAAAACCTTATTCACGATGGCAAAGAAAAGAAAATAAGTTCAGGCGGAAATTGATTTCACACTTGATATTTTATAAAATTAGCTCCGCTGGGGCTAATTTTTTTGAAATTTTTTTGATAAACATATTGCACAATGGTATGAAAATATGTTAAAATAGTACAAAGACTATTTAATATGGAGGTAGAGATGAAAATTTCAGAATTAATAGAAATACTAAAAGCAGAAATTGTTGTAGATGGCAACAAAGAGCAGGAAGTTAAAACCGCTTGTGGAAGTGATATGATGAGTGATGTTTTGGCTTTTGTAAAAGACCAATCTGTCTTGCTCACAGGACTTATGAACCCACAAGTTATAAGAACAGCAGAGATGATGGATATGCACTGCGTTGTTTTTGTTAGAGGAAAAGATGTTGACCCAAAAGTTATAGAACTTGCAAAGCAAAAAGATATCATGGTTTTGGCATCGCCTTATAGACTGTTTACAGCTTGTGGCTTGTTGTATACCAAAGGACTCGGAGGGGGCTGTGATATATGAGTATGCTAGAATTAAAATACATAGTGCCAGATGACGATTTCACAAGAGCGGGCGAAGCGTCTAGTGATGTCAAACATAAACTCAAAAAAATTGGATTTCAGCCAGATGCAATAAGACGTGTGGCTATTGCAATGTATGAGGGCGAGATTAACATGGTTATCCACGCAAATGGTGGAGAGGCTATTGTGGATATTGACCCAGACAGGGTTGAGATAATTCTAAAAGACACAGGCCCAGGAATTGCCGATGTTGAAAAAGCCATGCAAGCAGGTTTTTCGACAGCACCAGACAACGTAAGGTCTTTGGGGTTCGGAGCGGGAATGGGTCTTCCAAACATGGAAAGATATTCAGATGAAATGAAAATTAATTCCGAAGTTGGGGTCGGAACTACTGTTACTATGATTATAAAAGTGTAACTAATTTATTTTGAAAGGTGGTAATGATTGTGAATTTTTACCACTCCGTAACTCTTGAAGAAGAAAAGTGCAAAGGTTGCACAAACTGCATAAAACGCTGTCCGACAGAGGCGATTAGAGTTAGAGATGGCAAAGCGAGAATTATCTCTGAGAGATGTATTGATTGTGGCGAATGTATCAGAGTTTGCCCACACCACGCAAAAAAAGCGATTTTCTCAAGCCTTAGTGTTATAGAAAATTATAAATATAAAATAGCCTTGCCAGCACCAGCTCTTTATGGGCAGTTTAACAATTTAGACGATGTTGACTATGTGCTTAACGGATTGACAGAGCTTGGTTTTGATGATGTCTTTGAGGTGTCTGTTGCGGCGGAACTTGTCAGTGCGATTACAAGAAAATTGATGGACGAGGGACAGCTAAAAAAACCTGTTATCAGTTCAGCCTGTCCAGCTATTGTTAGACTCATCAGAGTTAGATTTCCAGATTTGTGTGCACACGTTTTGCCAATCAATGCACCAATGGAGATAGCTGCAAAAATGGCTAGAGAAAAGGCAATGAAAGAAACAGGGCTAAAATCCGAGGATATCGGCTGTTTCTTTATCAGTCCATGTCCTGCAAAAATCACAGATATTAACAATCCAATTAATTTGTCAAATTCAAGTGTAGATGCTGGCATAGCGATAAGAGAAATTTTTCCAAAATTATCCTCGAAAATGGATAAACTCAAAAAGCTCGAGCCTCTCTCAAATTCAGGCATAATCGGTGTCAGTTGGGCAACTAGCGGTGGCGAGAGTGCCGCACTTATAAAAGAAAAATATTTGGCAGCAGACGGAATTGAGAATGTTATAAAAGTGCTAGAGGACATTGAGGACGAAAAAATTGGCGAACTAGACTTTATAGAGCTAAATGCTTGCACAGGTGGTTGTGTCGGTGGTGTTTTGTGTGTAGAAAATCCATTTGTTGCAAAGGCGAGAATTCAAAAACTAAGAAAATATTTGCCTGTTTCACAAAATCATCTAGAGTCAGACTATAATGTCAAAAAAATCATGGAATGGGAGAATGAACTGGAGTTTTCGGATGTTCTCAGCCTTTCAAAAGATATCAAAGAAGCAATGATGATGATGATAAAAATTCAGGAAATAGAGGACGAACTCCCTGGGCTAGACTGC
>JAWXUN010000173.1:0-4389 GCA_044426425.1 Clostridia bacterium
ACAAATATTTGAACGACTCCAGTTAGACGCATCAAAGCGAATTGAATACCCTTGACCATTGCCCATTGCCCAATCCGTCATGCTTGCCTTAGGTAATCCGTACATAGCGAGAATTGTCATGATAACACCCGCATGAGTCACTAAAACCGCAGAGGTATTACCAGAAAAAAGCATATTTGTGACAAGTGTTTCAAAGCCTTTGCAGACTCTTTGCATGAAAACCATGTTACTTTCACCGTTAGGAGGGTTAACTCCCTTTGTGCCTGCAACCCAATTTTTAAAGTTTTTGTTGTGCTCTAGCTCACGAGCTGTCATGTTTTCCCAGTCGCCAAAGTCTATCTCTGCCATTTCTAATATAACAGACGGCTCGGCATCTGGATAGAGAATTTTCAAACTATCAACGCAACGAGTTGATGGGCTTGCATAAAAACTTTCGGCATAAGGAAAATCCGCCTTTGATTTGATGTCTATTAATTCTTTAATTCCCTCAAAGCTAAGAGGCGACTCTGTTCTGCCGATATATCTTCCTTTTAAATTACCCTCGCACAAACCGTGACGAATTAGATGTATTGTATAAGATTTCATAAAGCACCTCGTTTAAGCAAGTTTTTCGAGCAAAATGACGATAGCTCCGCCAAAGAGCAAAGACAACAAAGATGTGCCCAAAACAACTAGAGTATTAGCGACATCGCCAACTGCAACTAAAGCAGAAATATCTGCAAAAGGTATCAAAACAATACTGCTTGAAATAACTAGACCCATAATAAAATTCATTGTAAATTCGTGATTTTTCTTTAAACAAAAACGTGTAAGCTTAGAACTTAGCACAATGCCCAAAAGTATACCTAGTCCCATAAATCCAAGTGGGATTAATACATCGAATTGAAAACTTGTAACCTCGGCAACTAGTGATTTGAAAAGATAATATTGACCAAAAATCAAAAGAAGCATACTTCCGCTAACACCAGGAACAAACATAGCACCGCCAGCAACAATACCACAAACAAGCATCAAAAGTATGTACAAAATATCAATACTTGGAAACTCTGTTATAACAACGTCAGACTCCACTGGTGCAAAGAAAGATATCAAAAAGATAACAGCAGCACCCAAAAGAATTGGAACAATCTTGAATTTATCATTGCTCATTTCCTTTTTCTTTAAAGAAGGGATCGAGAAAGCGACCATTCCCACGAATGAAAACAGAGTTTGGATTGGAAAATTTGCAAATAAATATTCTAAAAGCTTTGCGAAAACTACCAATCCTATAATAGCACCAACACCAAGAACTGCTAAGAATGTAACATTTTTCTTAAAGTTTTTTTTCATATCTTTTTTGAAAAGTCCGCTGATGGACTCCATAACTTGATTAAACAAACCAAGAATAACCATCATTGTGCCACCACTAACACCAGGTATAATATTGGCAAGCCCCACTGCCACACCGCCGATTAAAACTTTTAACATATTTTTTCTTCCGTTTCTTTATATTTTTATTGTTAATTTTACCATAAAGCACTCAAAATGTACAGTTTTATTTTTCGAGCTCGTCCGCCGGATTTACAAGATTTTTTCTAAGCTTAGACGTAACAGCAAAAACTACCGAACCAGAAATAAAAATAAACGCTACTATTATAAAGAATGTTCTGCCTCCAACGCTGTCAAAGAGAAAACCACCAACAAGGTTTCCGCCAATGCCCGCAATTGAAGTTACAGCTGCATAAATAGTTTGTGAAGATGCCTTTAGATTGTCTGGTGCAAGCTTGTAAAGATACATAGCAACAGTGCCAATGAAAATTCCGTTGCCCATGCCATAGACAGTTGCACAAAGAATAATTTCGGTTAAATTTGTTGCAAACAAACCCAATAGCAAACACTGCAAGCCCATAAGACAACAAGAAATCATTATTAAATATTTCAGTTTCATGCGTTTTCTTAATTTAACCATAAACAAAAGGCATGGTATTTCCATAATTGCACGAGTTGCGAGAATACTTGAGAACATATCGCTTGACACGCCAACACTCTCCATAAAGAAAGAGAAAAAATTTAGCTCAGCATTAACAGCAAATTGAACAATTGCCATTACAACCAAAAAAGTTATGTAATAATAATTTTTTAGCAATGGGGCAAAAGATGTTTTTTTCTTTTCGTGGTGATGTTCGTGTACCACTTTTGGGTCAAAGGCTCTAAAAATCAAAAATAGCGATGGAATAAGGAATATAGAAAAACCAAAAAACGAAGATTTTATACCAAAACTTGTTATTCCAACAACAGAGATTAGAGCACCAATAGCAAAGAAGAACGAACCAGAAGAACGAATAAACCCATAGTTAAGACGTTTCATTGCACAGGTTCTAACCGTGAGATTATCGAGTAAAATCGGAGCAGATGCTCTGAAAATATTAACAATTGGATAAAAGATAAAAAATATCAACACAGAGTCAGCTGTTTGAGTTGGCAAAAATGGTATTAAAAAATACAGCAATGCCAAAACCACACTTGTTAAAATAACAACTTTTTTAACAGAATTAATCTTGTCGCTGAGCATTCCAAAAAACATCATTGCAAAAATTGCAACAGTGCTGTTAATCGCATTTAGGTTTCCCAGCATTGATGCCGAAAATCCATTTTGTTGCAGATAAACATTGTAATAATTTGTGAAAGCCCAAGCAAAATAAAATATTCCTTGGATAGCAAACAGATTGATAATAGTTAAAACTTCTGGAGATAAATTTTTTAAAAAAGATAATTTTTTCATGTAAAACCTTCTAATATATAAGTTAGAAAAATTTGTTATATATAAGTATAACAAAAAAGTTCCTATGGGGTTATATTATAACAAACTTTGGCTTTCGTCAATAGATTTAGCAAAAATAAATTAAATATTTATTTCATATAAAAATAAAAGTCGAAATTTGTCGAATATGCACAAAAAAAATTCTCTACAATAGCATAAAATCTTTACTTTATATTGGAGCATTTCACTTGAAAAAAAAACTAAAAAGTGGTATAATACAGTAATATCAAATTGAAATAATGTAAAAATGAAAGTGAGAAAGAAAGATGCTTGAAACTAATATTTCGTCAAAATTTGTAAAAGAAGGATTAACTTTCGATGATGTTCTTCTTATCCCTGCAGAGTCAAACGTACTTCCAAGTGAGGTAGATTTTTCTACACATCTTACTAAAAAAATCAAACTAAACACTCCTATCATGACTGCTGCAATGGATACTGTTACAGAAGCTGACATGGCAATTGCGATGGCTCGTGAGGGCGGAATGGGTATCATCCACAAAAACATGAGTATCGAAACTCAAGCAGATTTAGTAGACCGTGTTAAGCGTTCTGAAAATGGTGTTATTGTAAATCCATTCTCACTTACTGCCGACCGTCTAGTTCGTGAAGCTGACGAGTTAATGGGAAAATATAAAATTTCTGGTGTGCCAATTTGCGAAAACGGAAAATTAATCGGAATAATCACAAACCGTGATATCAGATTTATGACTCAAGACGATTTCAACCAACCATGTGCTGCTGTTATGACAAAAAATCATCTTGTAACTGCACCTGTTGGAACAACAATGGTTGAGGCTCAAGAAATTTTAAGAAAACACAGAATAGAAAAATTGCCTTTGGTAGATGCAAACGGTTATCTTAAAGGTCTTATCACTATCAAAGATATCGAAAAAGCTGTTATGTATCCAAATTCTGCAAGAGATGCTGGCGGCAGACTTCTTTGTGGTGCTGCAATCGGTGCAACTGGCGACGTTATAGAGAGGGTTTCTGCTCTTGTTGCCGCAGGTGTAGACGTTGTCGGACTTGACTCTGCACATGGTCACAATAGCGGTGTTTTAAAAGCTATTGAAAGAGTTAAAACAGCATTTCCAAACGTACAACTTATCGGTGGAAACGTAGCAACAGCAGAGGGTACAAAGGCTCTTATCAACGCTGGTGCAGACTGTGTTAAAGTCGGCATAGGCCCTGGCTCTATCTGCACAACAAGAGTTGTTGCTGGTATTGGCGTTCCACAAATCACAGCTGTTTATGATGCAGCTTGCGAAGCATCCAAACATGGTATTCCTGTTATTGCAGACGGCGGTATCAAGTTTAGTGGTGATATCGTAAAAGCTCTTGCAGCTGGTGCAAACGTGGTTATGCTCGGCTCAATGGTAGCTGGTTGTAAAGAAGCTCCTGGTGAATATGAGTTATACCAAGGCAGACAATTCAAAGTTTATCGTGGTATGGGAAGTTTGGGAGCAATGAAACACGGAAGTGGAGATAGATATTTCCAAGCTAACGACAAAAAACACGTTCCAGAGGGCGTAGAAGGTCGTGTACCTTATAAAGGACCACTTGCTGATACAACATTCCAACTTCTTGGTGGA
>JAWXUN010000174.1:0-4349 GCA_044426425.1 Clostridia bacterium
ATTCAATGCTAAATATGCAACAAGACTTTGGATTTATACTCCTTGGCTTGACACACTTGGTCTTGAAATGCCAACAACAACAGAGGAGTTTGAAGATGTTCTTTTAGCTTTTAAAAATGATGATCCTAACGGAAATGGCGAAGCAGACGAAATTCCTCTAACAGGTTCATACAGCAGTGGTTGGTTCGCTGACCCAACAGAGCACCTTATGAATTCATTTGTATACTACCAAAAATCAGACAAAATCTTACTTGTAGACGGTACTCCAACAATGGTTTATACAACAGACGGTTACAGACAAGGTGTTGAGTGGTTAAGCAGCCTTTGTGCACAAGGTCTTCTTTCTCCAGATCTATTCACACAAGACAACACAATGCTTATTTCTTCAACAACTCAAGATGTTCAACTTGTTGGTGTAACAGCTGGTGGTCTTCCATCTAATTTTACAAGAATGACAAATAACGAGCAAGGAGATTGGACAAACTGGACAACAGTTGCTCCGCTAGAAGGACCAGAAGGCGTTCAATACGCAAGATATTCTTCTTCATATCCTAACTCAAGAATTAACATGACAACAAACTGCGAATACCCAGTTGCAACATTCAAACTACTTGACTACCTAACAGAACCAGAAGTAGCTATGAACGCTGTATTCGGTCAAAAAGGCGAGTGGTGGGATTATGCTGAAGAGGGCGACATCGGTCTTGACGGCGAGCAAGCTATCTACACAAACCTAAAACTTGCTAACGCAGAAGACACAGGCGAAACAAACTTTGCTTGGCAACAAATCGGTCACTCATACTCATATCCAGGCTGGCACACAGGTCAAACAGTTGCAGGCGACCTAAGTTGCGACATGGAGTCAATCTTATACGCATCAGCTGTTACTTATGAGCCATACACACCAGACTTGGATATTATTATGCCTCCAGTTATCTTTGAAGAAGACGACTCGAAAGACGTTGTTTCTTATAAATCAACTCTATCAGAAATCGTCGACCTATACTTTGCAACTGCAATCGCTAATGGTTATTCAGATGAAGAATGGGATGCTTTCCAAGCTAAGCTTGTAAATGCTGGTGTTGAAGAACTACACGCTCTATACTTAAAAGGTTACGAAGATTACCTATCTCGTATCGCTTAATTAAAAAGCATATCAATAACAAAACAGGACTATCGTTTGATAGTCCTGTTTTTCTACAGAAAAACATAGTTTATAGTAAAATATAGCAATTTGAATATTATTAGCCCTTAACTAAGTGGCATAAATCCTGCCAAAAGCTCTAAAAATCCTCACTAATACGAAAATATTAGCTGTGGTTTTTAAAATTTCTGCTCACTTATTTATAAGCCTAATACTATATGGTTCAACAAAATTATATTCCAAGCCATGGGTCATTTGTATTTTGGAGGGTATTTTCTAAATTTATTCGTAGTTTTGTACAAATCTCTTTGTTGTCTTTTGACACATCTGTTAGTTGGTATGGGTCGTTGACATCGTCAAAGAGAAGATGTTCTTCGTTGTTGTTGTAGTCTTTTAAAACGGCATAGGTGTATCGCTCGGTTTTTAGACCACGGATGTTTCCTGTTTGGTCGATAATCAAGCCTTGTGACTCTTTGTCGAGGTTTTTTAAAAAAATATCGGCTTTGTTTTCGCCGTCTAAATCTGTTGGGATTTTGTCAGAAAGTCCAGCAAGACCCAAAAAAGTTGGCATCCAGTCTTGGGCACTGAAAACAGTTGAGTTTTTAACATTAGCCTTGATTTTGTCTGGATAACGGATGATGAGTGGCATGGAAAGCGACTCTGAATAGAAACGTCCTTTGTTCATGAGAGTGTGACTGCCTAGCAATTCGCCGTGGTCAGATGTGAAAATTACAATTGTGTCGTCCTCTAAATCACATTCTTTTAAACAGTCTAAAATTCTGCCGAATTGTTCGTCTACACCTGTGATTGCAGCAAAATAATCATTAACACTGCGTTTTGCATAATCTAAATTGTCAAAGGCTCTTAGCGGTGTCATTGGGTGAGGTGTTGCACCGTAGTTTTTGCAAGTTAGCAATTCTTCTGGTGTTTTGTCTGCGTATAAGTCTTTGTATTGTTGTGGAACTTTGTCAAAAGGCATATGTGGTGGATTGTAGGCGACAACAAGGGCAAAAGGTTTGTTTGTGTCACGCTCGTTATTTGTATTTTTGATATAGTCAATCGCAACATCTGTTTCGTGTTCGGTTGACCATTTTTTTGGATAAAACGGCTCTGTTACCTTTGCGTCATTATGATAGTAATGAGGGTTTAGGTGGTCGTTACAACAGCCATAAGAATGCCAAAAGTTGAATTTGTGTCGTCTTTTTGGGTTTGTATAAGAGTCTTCTATAATCTTTGATTTTCCGATTGTTGGGTCAACAAAAAACTCTGCATCTTTTGGTTCTGGTGGGTCTAAATGCCACTTGCCGATATAGCCTAAATCGTAGCCGTTTTCTGCCATAATATCTGACCAACAGACTTGATTTGTGCGTAAAAATACACCATGATGGCTAAAGCCTGTGTTGCAGTTTGTGTACACATTATTTCTAAAAGGCAACAGCCCTGTCATCATCATGGCACGGTATGGACTGCAAATAGGAATGGCACTAATTGCGTTATTCATGTACATACTTTGAGAAATAAACTCGTCTAGTCTTGGTCGAATTACTGGCTCATTTTCAAGAGCTCTTTTTCTAAACTCGTCTGGCATGACAAAAATTATATTTGGTGATTTCATATAAAAAACTCCTCGTTAAAAAAATTTATGGATTAAACAAACAACCGCAGGGAAAGTTCCCATGTGTGGGAACTTAAAGTAATAAGTAAAAGTGAAGAGTGAAGAGTTGTGGTGGAAATCTAGCGATTTCTTAATTATAATATACAAAACTATAATCAAAAAATCCGTAAGGATTTTCACATTACCTTTTCACTTTTCACTATTAACTTTTAACTAAGTTTCCACGTATTGTGGGGACTTCCTTGCGGTTGATTTTTTATTATAACTTAATGCTTATTCTTTGAATATTGTAGTATTCTTCTAGGCTGAAAACTGAACAGTCTTTGCCGACACCACTTTGTTTGCAACCGCCATGAGGCAAGTTGAAGTTATAGAATGGTTCGTTAACGCAAACGCTACCAGAGTCAATTTCTTGAGAAAGTGTCATTGCTGTTTTTAAATCTTTTGTATAGATATAAGCTGCAAGACCATATTCTGTGTCATTAGCCAAATCTTTTGGACAATCGCTGTCTGTCATTTTGATGATTGGAAGGATTGGGCCAAAGATTTCTTCTTTATATACTTTCATGTCGCTTGTAACACCGCTTAGAACAGTTGGTTCAAAGAAATAACCCTCTCTGTCTGCGATTTTTCCGCCACACTCAACTTTTGCACCTTTTGCAACTGCATCGTTAACAAAATCTTGCATTTGAGCAACTGCTCTATCTGATACTAGTGGAGCAAGATAGATATTTCCGTCGCTGTCGTCTTTGCCACTGCCAAGGCTGACTTTTGACATAAATTCTTTTGTTATGTCTATGTACTCTTCGTAGATATCCTCGTGAACGAAAACTCTGTTAGCACAAACACAAACTTGACCAGCATTGCCAACTTTTAGGTCGGCTGTGCACTCTGCAGCAAGTCTTACGTCTGCATCTTTCATAACCATAACAGGAGCGTTTCCGCCAAGCTCTAGTGAATATCTTTTGATAGAAGTTGCACTTTGCTCAATGATTTTCATACCTGTTGCACTTGAGCCGATTAGTGTTAACATACTTGGGATTGTGCTCTCGTTAAGAACTTTAGACACTTTTGCACCTGAACCAACAACGACGTTAACAACACCTTTTGGCATTCCAGCTTCTTCTGCAAGACTAGCTACATACATTGTTGCAAGTGGAGTTTGTGAAGATGGTTTGAGAACGCAAGTACAGCCAGAAGCAAGTGATGGACCCATTTTGTAACCGACGTTAAGTAGTGGAAAATTCCAAGCAAGATAACCAACAACAACACCGATTGGCTTTCTGATAATCATGTTAATATGTGCTTGGTCGTAGTCAGGGATAATTTCGCCATGCAAAGATTTTGCCTCTGCTGCAAAGAATTTTAGGCAGTTAGGAATCATCTCGTAGTCATAAACTGCGTTGCCATATAGTTTGCCTGTTTCAAGCATTAGTAGGTCGATAATTTCTTCTCTGTGCGACTCGATAACTTCTGCATATTTAAGGATATATTCTTCTCTTTCGTTGATAGAAAGACCAGCCCATTTTGGAAAAGCCTCTTGTGCGGACTCTAGTGCAAAGTTTGCTTGTTCTGCACTAACTGAAGGGA
>JAWXUN010000175.1:0-4275 GCA_044426425.1 Clostridia bacterium
AGGTCGAAAAAACGAGCCACAGGCCGTATAGCACAGGCTTTTATATGGGTACGGAACCAGGGCAAAGCACAGGTGATAGCGGTTATGTGAGGGGCTGGGACGTTGTAGCTGTGTGCACAGGTAGAGATGGCGAGTTTTTAAAGCTTGGTCAGAGAAACAAATTTTTGAAAGGCAGTATAGCAAATGTGCTTTCGCCAGACGAAGAGAGTTTTGATATAATGCTTGACGATATCTATGATAAATATCTAAACCCAATCGACTCCGCACCACACGCAACGATGGAAGTTTTGTTAAAAACAGACAAAAATGTTGCTGTTGGCTCTTTTTTTAGAATTGAAAGAAAATAATAAAAAGAATAGAGAATATCATTTAATTAGCTCGTTTGACAATAAACGAGCTAATTTTTTGTGCAATTTAAACAAATGGTAAAATTATGCAGAAAACGAGAAAAAGGATAGTAAATAATTTATACTTAATTAAATTTTCTAATAAAAATTTATTCGTTATTTTAGCTAAAAAAACTACGCACAACTTGTGCACCTAGACAAAAGTGTGAAAATATGAGCTTTTTTTTGAACTAATTGTGTATAAACTATTGTAATTTTATTTAAAATATGTTATAAAATATATAGAACATATCACTGATGATTATATTGCACAAAAAAGATAACATCTTTTTGTATGGTTTCACCAAATGTTAAAAAAATAAGTAAAAATGCACATATATTTCAAAAAATTGCTTGCTTTTTATTCATCTTTGTGTTACAATTTAATCACTTTAAATCATTTGTTGTAAATTTTCACTGATTTTCTAGTAATTTTAACAAAGATATACAAAGTTAAAATTAAACAAAAAAATGACAAGGTTGCTGTAATAAAGCGTTTTAACTTTTGAATGCAATTGTGAAAATTGACAAAAAATGTTGAAACAATTTCAAATATTACATAGTGGAGTTAATAAGGAGGTAGATAGTTTTTTAAAAAAGCAGATGTAAACATTTACATCGTTTTCCCCCACTGACTGTGGGAATTATTCCTTGTGAATCTCATTTGTATGAGATCGAATTTTTGTAATTACATTAACAGTGTAATTAAAAAAGTTCAATACTAATTTATAGGAGAGGGGGACTTTTGATGAAAAAGTCTGCTGAGCAATCTGCAGTTGCAGCTGTTGCTCTAAATAAGAGAGGTTTCTCTTATTATGTACAAAAATATTGGCCTTATTATGCTTTACTTGCAATCCCAGTTATTTATGTATTTATTTTTAAATACATTCCAATGTATGGTGTTCAAATTGCGTTTAAGGACTATCGTGCTTCTGATGGTATCTGGGGAAGTGAATTCGTAGGTTGGGAGAACTTTATCCGTTTCTTCAAAATTGGTAATGCTACAACTTATATCATGAATACACTTTATCTATCAATTTATGGTATCATTGCTGGTTTCCCATTCCCAATTATTTTGGCTCTATGTTTGAACTATGTTAGAAATATGTTCTTCAAAAAGACAGTTCAAATGATTTCTTATGCACCTCACTTTATCTCAATGGTTGTTATGGTTGGTATTCTAATTCAATTCTTTGCTAGAAACGGTTTTATAAACTTTATCACAGGATTGTTTGGTATGCAAGCTGTTAACTACATGGCTGATCCTACTTTGTTTGGTGACATATATGTTTGGTCTGGCGTTTGGCAAAACGTTGGTTTTAGCTCAATTCTTTATTTAGGTATCCTATCTAATGTTGACTACAACCTTCACGAAGCTGCAATCGTTGATGGTGCTTCTATTGTTAAAAGAATGTGGTATATCGACTTCCCAGTTATCTTGCCAACAGCTATCACACTATTGGTTATGAGCACAGGTCAAATCCTTAACGTTGGTTTTGAAAAAGTTTACTTAATGCAAAACCCACTTAACACAAGTGTTTCTGAAATTATCAGTACTTATACATATAAAATGAGTTTTGAGAGCACACTCCCTGATTTCGGATATTCTACAGCTATCGGTCTTTTCCAATCTGCTATCGGTTTTGTTTTGTTAATGGTTGTTAATAAACTAGCTAACAAATTCAATGATTCCGGTATATTCTAAGGGGGGCTATTAAAATGAAAAAACCATGGAATAGTGATAGACGTTTCTATCTCGTTAATAATATTATACTAATTTTGTTCTTAATTACTGTTTTAGTTCCTGTTTTATACGTTGTTGCAGCTTCTTTCAGTAGTTCAGCAGCAGTTGTTTCTGGTAAAGTTTTCTTATGGCCTGTTGACCCAACTTTTGCTGGTTATGAAGGCGTTTTTAGAAACTCGCAAGTTGTAACAGGTTTTATCAACTCAGCTATATACATGATTATTGAGTGTGTACTTGGTGTTACTATGACAATTCTTGCAGCTTTCCCACTTTCAATTAGTCATTTACCAGGTAAAAGACTTGTAACATTCTACTTTACTTTCACAATGTTATTCAGCGGTGGTCTTATCCCTAGCTATTTGTTAATCAATGACTTGGGAATTTACAACACAATTTGGGCTGTAACACTTCCAAGCTGTTTGACAATTTATAATGTTATCCTTATGAGATCTTCTTTCAAAGGTAATATTCCAGAAGAACTTTGGGAAGCAGCTTCAATCGATGGTTGTGGCGTTTTCAGATACTTGTTCCAATTCGTAGTTCCACTTTCAGGTGCTATCATCGCTATCATCGCTTTGTATGTATCAGTTGGTAGCTGGAACTCATGGTTCAATGCTATGATCTACATCAAAGATTCTGCTTTATATCCATTACAACTTATCTTGAGAGATATTCTTATCATGAATGAAGTTGACTATTCAATGATGACTCCAGAAGAGATCATCAATGCACAAGAAATGCAAGATTTGCTTAAATATTCATTGATCGTTGTTTCAACAACTCCTATGATGATTATTTATCCATTTATTCAAAAATACTTCGTTAAAGGTCTAATGGCTGGTGCTGTTAAAGGTTAATTTAGTAAAAATTTTGAAAAATTTCTAATTGTAATTTGGAGGATGTGAAAATAATTTTATGTGAAAACATAAGTTTATTACACATCCTCTTTTTTATGTTTAAATTTATATTTGACACGGATTTTTTTGTTTAAAACAAAAATAAAATTGTAAGCTTTTTTATATAGATTGTGATAATTAATTTAAGCATAAATAAATAATAAAAAATGTATTGAAAGAAAGTGAATAAAATGAAAAAGAATGTAATGGTCATTTTGTGTGACCAATTTAGAGCGGATTATATATCTTGCTACAATGAAAATTCTCCTGTAAAAACACCAAATATTGACGCCTTAGTTGAAGATGGTGTTATGTTTCAAAATGCTGTAACGGCTTCTCCTGTTTGTGCTCCTGGACGAGCTTGTATGATGACAGGCAGATATGTCAGCGACCACGGTGTGTGGACAAACGATGTTGCTTTCAGAGATGGTATAGAATTTTTGCCACAAAGAATGACTGACAATGGCTACGCTTGTGCGGCTTTTGGCAAACTTCACCATTATCCAGCGAAAGATAGCAAAGGTTTTGACTATGCATGGCAAATGGAAGAAAGTAGACTTGGTGAAGAAGATGATTATTATAAATATCTTCATTCAATTCACAAAGAAGTAAATGGAGTTTTTCCAGATAGAGATAAATTTATTTATTCAGAGGAAGAGTATTATGAAAATCAAATTGCTATAAGAGCGATTGATTTTATTGAAAGTGTAAAAGACGAAAAAAATTTCTTTACATGGGTATCTTTCCAAGGACCTCACGGACCTTTAGACCCACCAGAGATTGATTATAATGTTGACTTGAGTTTGATTGAAGAACCGCTTGAGCCAGATTTTGTTCCTCCATGCGAAGTTACAAAATACAGAAGAGCTAGAGGCAACGATTGCAACTTCGAGGAAATCAGAAAATACAGAGAAAGTTATGTGAAATTAATTGAGCATATAGACAATCAGGTTGCAAGAATTGTTGAGTATTTAAAAGAAAATAATTTGTACGAGAATACGGTTATAATGTTCTCTACTGACCATGGCGATATGTGTGGTGATTATAGAATGTGGCAAAAAGGTCCATTTTTGTATTCAAACCAACTTGAAGTGCCACTAATAATAGCAAATCACCAAGACTTGCCAAAAAATGTTAAGACAAATATGCTAACAGGCAATATCGACATTGCAAAAACAGCTCTTAGCCTAGCAGGCGACAATAACGAGCTTGGATATTCTAAGGATATCGCAAAAATGTATAATGACGA
>JAWXUN010000176.1:0-4246 GCA_044426425.1 Clostridia bacterium
CTATTAGGTGTTTCTGTTGTAAGTATTATCTTTGCAACAATCTTTATGTTAACAATTCCAATGCCAACAGGCTTTGATATCACAAGCTTTTTTGGATAATAAAATCAAATAAATAAAAAAACATGGTTTTCGTAATGATTACCATGTTTTTTTGTGAAAAAATTAAAGTTATCAACATTTGTTTGATTAATTGTTGATAACTTTGTTCAGCAATAAATTTTTACAAAAACGGAAAAAAATGTTGATTTTTGTTGATTTTTGTGATAAAATATTAATATATTTATTTTCATGATTAAGTTTTTTGACATTTTTTTTAATATTATCGATATATAATATTAATTGAATAAAAAAGTTGAAAAATTTTTATTAATTTTTTACGTATTTATATTTCAACAATTTTATTTTTATAAAATAGAAAGGTTGATGACTAATGTGTGAAAACAAAAGAGAGGATGTGGACAATTTGATTCAACAAATCAAAGATGCAGTCCGAGTTGAATATTTTGAAGAAGAAGTTTATATGAATAATCAAATTCAAAGGGCAAATCAACTAAAAAAATGGGTAAACGATGGAAATTTGCCAAATTCAGAAAGAACAAAAATTATCGAAAAGCTTATTAGAGCTGGTATAATTGATAAATCTCTTGAGTTAACCGAAATATATAGATCTGACGAGGAATAATTTATGTATTCAAAGTTGCCATATTTTGTTTTTGGTTTTCACGGTTGTAGTGAAGAAACCTATAATAGCGTAATAAAAGAGGGTAAACCTCTGCTACCTAGTGACAATGATTATGACTGGCTTGGGCATGGCATATATTTTTGGGAGTCTAACTTAGAAAGAGCAGTTCAATGGGCAGAAGAACAAGCTAAACAAAAACACTATAAGCCTGCTGTGATAGGTGCAATTATCGATTTAGGTCACTGTTTAAATTTATTAGATAGCAGTTACATATCTTTGATAAAAAACCATTATGATATTTTTAAGGGTGAAATGGAAGCTATAAATTCTGTTTTACCCAAAAATACAAACGTAGGAAAAAACACCGATTTATTGCTAAGAAGACTTGATTGTGCTGTTATAAATCATCTTCACGAAGACAGAAAGTATAATAACGAAAAAGCTTTTGACAGTGTTCGTGGAATGTTTTTGGAGGGAAATCCAATTTATCCAGATGCTGGCTTTAGAGAAAAAGCTCATATACAAATTGCAGTTAGAAATATAGATTGCATAAAAGGTTATTTTTCACCACTAAACAATAAATTTTTAAAATAAAACCTCAGTAGCTTAAAAAAGTTACTAAGGTTTTCAACATTTGTTTGATTAATTGTTGATAAGTATTTCAAAATTTTTGTTGTTTTCTGAAATGCTTAGTTTTTGCTCTTTGTCATTCCAAGAAAGTTTTGTGATTTTATAGTCGCCTTTTTCATAATCGTAGCTGTTTCCGCTGTCCTCAAAAAGTTCAAATTCGCAGTCTTTTCCTGTGTATATATTAACTGTCATTTTTGCGTTTTCAATCTCTTCTGTGTTTTCGAGTGGCTCTGTTGTTATAATAATTGAGCCGGAACGTACAAAAATTGGGCATTTACTAATGTCCGCATCGGCTTTTATCGTAGTTCCACCCTTATATTTTTTGCCAGTATAAAAATCGAACCAATCGCATGAACTTGGCAAATATACTTCTCTGCTTTTTTCTGAATTTTCTATTTTTTGAGAGTTAACTCCGTAGTACATAGCTTGTGTAACAGGGCAGACCAAAAAGTCGCCAAACATAAACTCATCCTTAATTTCTGTTGCCTTTTCATCATCAGCAAAGTCAAAAGCAAGCATTTTCATCATTGATTTATCATTTTTAAAAACCTGCCAAGATAGGGAATAGATATAAGGAATAAGCGTATAACGGAGTTTGTTCGCCGCTAAAAGTGCTTGATAAAAACTGTGATTTTCACCGTCAAAAAGCCACATTTCTCGTCTAACTTCTGTTCCGTGACTTCTAAAAATTGGCAAAAACACTGCATATTGAAACCAACGCACAAAAAGTTCTTTGTATCCTAAATCGTTTAGTCCTTTGTTAAAACTGCCGTTCCAGAACCATTTTTCTCCATTGCCAACAAAGAACGCACCTATGTCCAAAGTCCAGTAGGGTAGACCTGTCGCACAGAAATTTAGTCCTGCTACAATTTGATTTCTAAAAGTTTGCCAAGTTGCACCCGTGTCGCCTGACCACAGAACAACGGCATATTTTTGCGAGCCAACATAGGCATTTCTAGTTAAATTTAGCACACGTTTTTCTTCTGTTTCTGCTCTTTGTCCCTCATAAATCGTTTGTGCGTGTCTAAGTCCATAGGCATTCATCGTTTCGTCCTCAACATATTTTGAGGCTACTTCAACAAAATTTGCATACATTTTTGCAGGCTCTGGCTTAACCGCACCGCTCCACTCTGGGCAGAAAGGTTCGCTTGAGTCGCACCACCAGGCATCAATACCTTTTGAAAAAAGTCCGACATTTGCCTGTTTCCAGTACAAATCCCTCGCCTCTTTTTTGTAGGCATCATAGATAACATTGGCTGGAAAAAGCAAATTTGCATCTAAAAATTCGTTATAATTTTCTGTGTTTTCGTTCATATTTGGCCAAATAGAAATCATAAATTTTACGTTTTGCTCGTGCAATTTATCTGTCATTTCTTTTGGATTGGCAAATCTTTTTTCGTCAAAAGTTTTTTGTCCCCACTTGTCGCCCTCCCAAGAACGCCAGTCCAAAACAATGCAGTCCAAGCCAATTTTTCTGTCACGATATCCTTTGCTAATCTCCAGAACTTCTTCTTGCGTTTCGTATCTTTCTTGCGACTGCATAAAGCCGAATGCCCAGCGTGGCAACATGGTGGCTTTTCCTGTTAAAAATCTATATGCTGTTACGATATCGTCAAACTTTTTGCTTGAAATAAGGTAAAAATCCATTTCGGTATCGGACTCTGTGTAAAAATACGAGCCATACTGCGTGTCGCTAAAAATTGCTGGACTAGCTGTCGAAAATAAAATTCCGTAGCCAGCTGTGGAAAGTAACATTGGTATAGCTATTTTTAGGTTTGATTGGTGCAAAAATTGTGTAGTTCCACGCAAATTCAAAACGCCCTCTTCTGCTTGACCGAGTCCGAAAAGTTTTTCGTCTTTTTGAAAATTAAGGTGCAATTTTGTGTGGTACAATTTTTTGTCAAAAATTTGCGTAGCCTCTTTTATAATTCTTTTTGTGCCGTCTGGTGTTTCTATTTCCTCAATTTTTGTGTTCTCGTCCACAATAGTTTTCATCGCATCGTACTCTTGCAACTCATGACTCTCAAATTCTCTTTCAGCTAAAATCAACTTTTTGTTTTCGTCAAAATATTTTATTGATGCAGTTTCTTTGTCAATTTCTGCGGTTAATTTAGCTAAATTAAGCATGACTTTTTTGTCTGTTTCGCTGAAAGTCCAATCAGAAAAATCTTGCTCGTTACAGATACCAATTCCAACATTTTCAGAAAAATTTTCTTTTTCTGTGTAGGTAATTCTAAGGATATTTTCGCTCTGTGGCTTAAGCCTAAGCATACCACGCTCGGCAAACAAAAGCAGTGAATTTTTGCATTTTTCAACTTTTGTAATGCTAAAAGTTTTTTTATATAGTCCAGCTAACATATAAATTCTCCTCAATCATTCGCATATTTTTCTGCCATTTTTATAATATCTTTCGCCATTTCTTCGTCTTTCACTCCGTGCACAATCACCTGCAAAGCCCTGTGAGAAAGGTTTTTCAAAATTGTTTCTACCTCATCAACTTGCGGTGCAACTATCAAGCCTTTTCCAGCTTTTTGTATTTTTTTAAAAACCTCTATATGCTCTGATGTTCTCGGTTGACCTGCAACAGGAGTCCACTGAATGTTGTTGATATCTTTGACAGACAAAATCATGTCTAAATGGCGAATTTCCTCAATTCCGTCAAGATGATACGAAGAATATGGGATAGCTTTTGAACATTCTTCAAGCTCTGGCAATACAAATTGTTCAAACAAACTTGGCGAAATCATAACCGAAAAATCGCACTGCAACTGAACGTGTGCCTCTGGTGCCCAAACTTGCATCCATCCGTGGCTACAACCGCCTAAATTGCTAGATTTTATCATTTTTGCGTAGTGATTTTCTGATATTTTCCAAGCTTCTGTCACTTTTTTTCTTGCTAGTTCCACAAACTCTTCTTCCTCAAGCATATCACAG
>JAWXUN010000177.1:0-4244 GCA_044426425.1 Clostridia bacterium
CTAGAAAATGCACTTGATAATTTAGAGGATAACGTCCCAACACTTATCGAATGCAGAATAGATATGAACGAAATGGTTCTACCAATGATTCCACCAGGTGGAACAGTTAAAGATATAATTTTAAAGGAGGAAGAATAATGGAAAAATTTACAATTGAACTAATCGTTGCAAACCATTATGGTGTTCTTAATAGAATTACAGGGCTTTACACAAGAAGAGGATACAACATCGACAGCCTAAATGTAAACGAAACAGCAGATCCAACACTTTCTAGAATGTTAATCGTTTCAAGAGGCGACGAGTATATACAAACACAAATGGTAAGACAACTTTCTAAATTATACGATGTAGAAGAAGTCACCCTAATGATAACAGTTCCAGCAAAACCACTATAATTGATGTGGGTATGAATGATATGTTACTTTGTTCAACGTAGGGTGGGGGCTCATAGTCGGTAACTTAAGGAATTATTAATTGATAATTGACAATAAATGTGAAATCCTTACGGATTTTTTGAATGTAGGGTTGGGGCTTGCTCCAACCGTGGGTTTAACAATATATAATTAAGAAATCGCAAGATTTCCGCCACAATTGTGAATTGTGAATTGTGAATTGTGAATTAAATATCTTCACTATTACCTTGTTCAACCTACAATACAATATTAAATTAAAAAATTATCCTTGCAATATAAAAGACAAATAAAGAGAGGGTCATCAAAAAATGAATAGCAGTAAAATGACACAAGGTGCAGAAAACGCACCTAAAAGAGCATTGCTTAAATCAATGGGTTATACAGATGAACAAATGAACAGACCACTTATCGGTGTTGTCAATTCATTTAACGAGGTTGTTCCTGGTCATATTCACCTAAAAGAAATCGCAAGATGCGTAAAAGAGGGTGTACTTATGGCTGGTGGCACACCAATGGAGTTCAATACAATCGGTGTATGTGACGGACTCGCAATGGGACACGAGGGTATGAAATATTCTCTTTCTTCAAGAGAACTTATTGCGGACACAGTTGAATGTATGGTTAAAGCTCACTGTTTTGACGCACTAGTTTTCATTCCAAACTGCGATAAAATCGTTCCAGGAATGCTAATGGCAGCAGCTAGACTAAACCTACCTAGTGTGTTTGTTTCTGGTGGCCCAATGCTTTCTTTAGGCGGAAGAGATTTAAACACTGTTTTTGAGGGTGTTGGAAGTATAAAAGCTAATCTTATCACAACAGAAGAGCTAAAAGATATAGAAGAAACATCTTGCCCAGGTTGTGGCTCTTGTTCTGGTATGTTCACAGCTAACTCAATGAACTGTTTGTGTGAAGCACTCGGTATTGCTTTGCAAGGAAACGGAACAATTCCAGCTGTTTATGCAGAAAGACAAAGACTAGCAAAACAAGCAGGCGTAAAAGTTTTAGAACTTTTAGAAAAAGACATCAAACCACTTGATATATTCACAGAAAAAGCATTCTATAATGCATTAACAGTTGACATGGCTCTTGGATGCTCAACAAACTCTGCACTACATCTTTTGGCAATCGCTCACGAGTCTGGTGTAGATTTAAACCTTAACATGATAAACGAAGTTAGTTCAAAAACACCAAACCTTTGTCACTTAGCTCCAGCTGGTGGCGACCATATGCAAGACCTATACAGAGCAGGTGGAGTGTATGCTGTTATGCACGAGGTAAAAGATTTGTTAGACCTCAGCCTTATCACAGCGACTGGAAAAACAGTTGGCGAAAATATAGAAAATTGCCCTGTTAAAGACACAAACGTAATTCAACAATATTCAAAAACTGGCGGACTTGCTGTTCTTTTTGGAAACATTGCTCAAAATGGTGGTATTGTAAAGCGTTCAGCTGTTAAACCAGAAATGCACGATTTTACAGGAACTGCAAAAGTTTATGACAGTGAAGAAGATGCAATTGCAGCTATTTATGGTGGAGAAATCCAAAAAGGAAATGTTGTTGTAATTCGTTACGAGGGTCCAGCAGGTGGACCTGGTATGAGAGAAATGCTTTCTCCTACATCGGCAATTGTTGGAATGGGACTAGATAGTGACGTTGCTTTAATAACAGACGGACGTTTCTCTGGTGCAACTCGTGGTGCAGCTATCGGACATATCAGCCCAGAGGCAGCCGCAGGTGGTGTTATCGCTTTTGTTAAAGACGGCGACAAAATACACATTGATATAAATAACTACAAAATAGAACTTCTTGTTTCTGACGAAGAGATTGAAGAGAGAAGAAAAGTTACAGAAATTAAAGTTAAAAAAGATTTAAAAGGATACCTAAAAAGATATTCAAAAATGGTATCTTCAGCAGATAAGGGGGCAGTTGTTTGTTAAGTTTAGATAGGATATATAAAGCTGCTCATGTACTAAAATCTGTAATAAGAAGAACAGAACTTATACCCTGTGCAAATATCACAGAAAACTGTCAATTATATATAAAACCAGAGAACCTACAAGTTACAGGTTCGTTTAAAATAAGAGGTTCGTATTTCAAAATTTCTTGTCTAACAGAAGAAGAAAAAGCAAGAGGAATAGTTGCTTGTTCAGCTGGTAATCATGCCCAAGGTGTGGCTTTAGCTGCACAAAAATCGAATATAAAAGCTACAATTTTCGTGCCAAGTGTCGCTCCAATTTCAAAGATTGAGGCTACAAGAAAATATGGTGCTGATGTTGTTATCATAGACGGAGTTTATGACGATGCTTATAACGAAGCAATTAAATTTGTTGAAAAAACAAATGCAGTTTTTGTTCACCCATTTGACGATGTCGATGTTATCGCAGGTCAAGGCACAATCGGCTTAGAAATTCTTAACGAGATAGAGGATTTAGATGCGATTGTTGTTCCAATTGGTGGAGGTGGACTTATCTCTGGTCTTGCTTTTGCGGTTAAAACGCTCAATCCAAATTGCAAAGTTTATGGTGTTCAAGCACAAGGTGCTGGCAGTATGTACTCAGCAATAAAAAAACACGAAAGAGTCGGACTAGACTCTGTCAAAACTTTTGCAGATGGTATTTCTGTTAAATGCCCAGGCGAACTTACATATAAACTTTGTGAAAAATATGTAGACGAAATTGTTACTGTTAGTGATGACGAAACAGCAACAGCGATACTGACACTTATGGAAAGACAAAGACTAGTTTCTGAGGGTGCTGGAGCAGTTGCAGTAGCAGCGGTTATGTTCGACAAATTACCAATAAAAGGCAAAAAAGTTTGTGCACTTTTATCAGGCGGAAATATTGATGTTAACATTTTAGCTAGAGTTATCGGCAGAGGACTGCTCACAACAGGCAGAAATGTAACACTAAAAATAGAGATGATTGACAAACCAGGACAACTCAAAGAGGTTGCGACAATTGTTTCAAAACTCGGTGCTAATGTTGTGCAAGTCAGACATAACTATGGTGGAGAGAACACAGATTTAACTGGCTGTTTCTTGCATTTATCACTAGAAACAAAAAACAGAGAACACATCAACCAAATCATCAATGCTTTAAAAGAAGCTAAATATAATATTGTGGAGGAAAAAGCTAATGCATAAAATTAAAATTTTTGACACGACTCTTCGTGACGGCGAGCAATCACCAGGCTGTTCAATGAACTTGGACGAAAAAATTGAGGTAGCAAGACAACTTGAAAGACTAAAAGTTGATGTTATCGAAGCAGGTTTTGCAATTGCATCACCAATGGACTTTGAGTCTGTTAAACAAATTGCAAAAAATGTTAAAGACGTAACAGTAGCGAGCCTTTCAAGAGCTGTTAAAAAAGATATCGACGCAGCTTATAACAGCGTTAAATATGCAAATAACCCACTAATTCACACATTTATCGCAACTTCACCACTTCACATGGAATATAAATTAAAATTAAAGCCAGAAGAAGTTTTGGAGCAAATAGAAGCTATGGTTAAATATGCAAAAAGCCTTTGCCCTAACATCGAGTTTTCAGCAGAAGACGCAATGAGAAGTGACAAAGAATTTTTGGCAAAAGCTGTTGAAATAGCTATCGCTAATGGTGCAAATGTTGTAAATATCCCAGACACAGTTGGATACAGAACACCAGACGAAGTTTTTGAGTATATTGATTATGTCAAAAAACACGTTTCAAATATCGACAAAGCAGATATTTCTGTTCACTGTCACAACGACTTAGGTCTTGCTGTTGCAAGTTCACTTGCAGCTGTTAGAGCTGGCGCAACTCAAGTTGAGTGTACAATTAACGGTATCGGAG
>JAWXUN010000178.1:0-4196 GCA_044426425.1 Clostridia bacterium
ATATTTTTTCGGATAAATATTCCTCGTCCTCGGACAACCGCAAGGATTGTCCCTACGATATTAAGGGAACATATCGTTAAACCCTCGGAAGGAGCAAGCCCCTTCCCTACACTGAAAAATTTTATTTAAATTATTTTATTGAAAGTAATCTGTTTTTCTCTTCCCACAGTTTTTGTGACAAATCAACGTAGTATGCGTGTGGGTTTTCTAGTCTTAGAACCTCGTCCCAGAGAGTGTCAACTTGCTCTTGGCAATAGTCTTTTATCTCTTTTATAGACTTTTTCTTGTATAGACATTCACCTTTTTCGTAGATTTTTTCACGTAGTTTTTTTGCTGTGAAATTTTCTACTATTTTTCTTTTCCAACTAAATTGTGGGTCAAAAATCTCATAAGCTTTGCTGTCGTCAATTATTTCGTCTTGCATTGTGATAACATCGGCAATTGCTCTGTTAGTTACATTGTCAAAAAGTCGCCAAACTTCTTTTGCACAAGGAGTTGTGATTTTTGCAACATTTTCACTGATTTTGATTTTTGAAATTAAATTTCCATTTTCATCTTCAACCGCAGCAAGTTTGTATACTCCGCCGAAAACTGGTTCAGAAGATGCAGTAATCATTCTTTCACCAACACCGAATGAGTCAATTTTTGCCCCTTGGTTAATCATATCACGTATAATAAACTCGTCTAGTGAGTTTGATGCACAGATTTTGCAATCTGGATATCCAGCTTCGTCTAACATTTTTCTAGCTTTTTTAGATAGATAAGTGATGTCGCCACTGTCAATTCTTATTCCACCTGGGCGATAGCCAAGAGGAGCAAGAACCTCGTCGAAAACTTTGATAGCGTTAGGTATACCAGATTTCATAACATTGTATGTATCAACTAACAAAATACAATTTTGTGGATATTCTTCAGCATAAGCCTTGAATGACTCGTATTCACTATCAAAAATTTGCACCCAACTGTGAGCCATTGTGCCGATTGCCGGTGTTTTGAAAACTCTGTCTGAAATTGTGCAAGCTGTGCCAACACAACCAGCGATATAAGATGCTCTTGCACCATAAATAGCACCGTCGAAACCTTGTGCACGTCTTGAGCCAAATTCCATAACAGGTCTGCCCGCAGCTGCTCTGACAATTCTGTTGGCTTTTGTTGCGATAAGACTTTGGTGATTTATGCAAAGCAAAATCATTGTTTCTATAAATTGTGCTTGAATTGCAGGGCCTTTTACTGTTACGATTGGTTCTCCTGGAAAAATTGGTGTGCCTTCTGGAACAGTCCAAACATCACAAGTGAATTTCATCGTTCTTAAATATTCTAAAAATTCTTCTCTAAAAATTCCTTTTTCTCTTAGATAAGTGATATCCTCGTCAGTGAATTTTAGGTTTTGCAAATAACCGACAAGTTGCTCAACACCAGCCATGATAGCATAGCCACCATTGTCTGGAACCTTTCTAAAAAACATATCAAAATAACAAATTTTTTCTTTAAATCCTTTTGCGAAATATCCGTTTGCCATTGTGATTTCGTAAAAGTCTGTTAAAAGAGTTAAATTCTTATCTTCATAAAAACAGTTAACCATATTAATTAGTCCTCCATAGCTTAGTTTACAATACTTAATTATACCATTTTATCTAATTTTTACAATAGCTTTATGCTATTTATTTATATCTTTTTTGTAATGTTTTCATTCCCTCACAAAAATATCACAAATGTGTGTGTTTTTCGATATATTTTGTGCAACTTTTACATTTTATTAATAATTTTATGTTTGAAATATTCTTATTTATATACTATAATATTAGTATGTTAAAGCATTTGAAAAAGAAAGGGACTTTTTTATGAGAACTAGAAAACAGCCTAAGGGAGATAAAAACATCATTGGTACACGAATAGAGGAAAAAAGATTAAAAATTGGTATGCACCAAAAAGAACTTTTAGCACAACTTCAAGTCAGCGGCATTGACATGAATGCTTCTGCAATTTCTAAAATTGAAGGTCAAATTCGTTCTGTTGCTGACTTTGAATTGTTAGCAATTTCTAAAATCTTAAATGTTTCTGTGTATTGGTTATTAACTGGCGAAGAAGAACAAAAATGAATTGAAATGCCATTAAGCTAAAAAACTCTTAGCTTAATGGCATTTCTTCCGTTCTCATTTTAGTCAACTATTTCTCTTTTTTCTAAAACTGATTTATATGCTGGGCGTATAATTTTGTTGCAATTAATTAGCTCCTCTATTCTGTGAGCACTCCAACCGCTAATTCTAGCAATTGCGAAAATCGGTGTATATAGTTCTTTTGGCAAGTCTAACATATTATAAATAAATCCACTGAAAAAATCTACATTGGCACTGACACCTTTATAAATTTTTCTTTTTTCTCCGATAACTTTTTCTGCTATTTTTGAAACTTTGTGGTAAAGATCAAATTCTTTGTGTCTTCCCTTTGCTGTCGCCAAATCCTCTACAAATTCTTCCATAATCAGTGCACGAGGGTCCGAAAGCGAATAAACCGCATGACCCATGCCATAGATTAATCCAGCCTTGTCGTATGCTTCTTTGTTTAGTATTTTTACCAAGTATTCTTCTATCGCTTTGTCGTCGCTCCAGTCTTTTACATTTGCAATTATATCCTCGAACATACCGACAACTTTGATGTTCGCTCCACCGTGCTTTGGTCCTTTTAAAGAACCGAGAGCTGCCGAAATTGCGGAATATGTGTCAGTGCCTGATGAGGAAACAACGTGAGTTGTGAAGCTTGAATTGTTACCACCACCGTGCTCTGCATGGAGCATTAAAGCCATGTCTAGCACGCTTGCCTCTAACTCTGTATATTCACAATTTGGTCTTAATAATCTTAAGATATTTTCGGCTGTCGAAAGTTCTGGGTCTGGCTGATGAATAAACAAACTCTCGTTTTCGTGATAATGCTTGTGGGCGTGATAGCTATACACAGACAACATCGGAAAAGTTGCTATTAACTGCATACACTGCCTAAGCACGTTTTCTATGGATGTATCATCTGCATTTTTATCGTAAGAATACAAGGTTAGCACACTTCTTGCGAGTCCGTTCATCATATCACGGCTTGGCGAATTTAATATTTCATCACGCACAAAATGGGTAGGCAATATGCGATACTCAGAAAGTTGATTTTTGAATGTTTTTAACTGTTCATCACTTGGCAAATCACCAAACAACAAAAGATATGTCACTGTTTCAAAACCAAAACTTTTTCTTTGACTTGCGTGATTTATTATATCTCTGATATTGTAGCCACGATAATAAAGCTCTCCCTCGCAGGCTTGTTTTTCGCCGTTAATTGTCTTTGACGAAACGATTTCTGAAATATTAGTAAGCCCAGCTAAAACTCCGTTTCCGTTTATATCACGGAGTCCTCTTTTTACATCGTATTTTGTGTAAAAAGAAAGATCTATTCCGCTATTTTTTATACACATTTTTGAAAGCTCTTTGATTTCTGGTGTTATTTCTGAATAATTTTTCATTTTATTTACATCTCTTTCTATAACTAATCTCTAAAACTAATATCTCACTTCTTTGTGATATTATTATTCTTTAATTGTACACTAAAATCTTGTTCAATCCATTAAGTTTTTGTTAATAAAATTTGGCTTTTTTAATATTTGTCAAAAAAAGAGTTTGTCGCTAGTGCAACAAACTCTTTTTGGTTTATTTAGAAATTAAATTCCTCTTTTTACATAAGATGTATGTAAAATTTCGTGTGCTTTGTGACTGCCTGGTTTGCCTAAATACTCTTCGTAACATTTGATTACGATTGGGTTTTTATGGCTTTTTCTTAGTGGCATTTTCTTATCTTGGTTATAAAGTGCAGATGCTCTGAGTGCTTTGATATCAGTAAAGTTTCTGATAGATGATGGGACGATTGGTTGTCCGCCACCGTTAACGCAACCACCTGGGCAACACATAACTTCTATAATATGATAATTAGCCTCGCCTGCTCTAACTTTTTCTAGTAGTGCATTTGCATTGCTAAGTCCGCTTACAACAGCAACTTTTACTTCTATACCAGCAACATTATATGTAGCCTCTTTAAATCCAGCTGTACCACGAATTTCTTTATAATCAATTGACTCTAGGTCTTCGCCTGTTAGCCAATCAGCAGCAGTTCTAAGAGCAGCCTCAAGAACACCACCAGTTGCACCAAATATAACAGCA
>JAWXUN010000179.1:0-4181 GCA_044426425.1 Clostridia bacterium
CTCTTTGTCATAAGCTCTTGAGAAACATCTGTCGGCATATCTAAATATATAACCAAATCTGCCTGTGGTAAATTAAATTTATCACATTCTAAATCGCAAACCCAGTCGATAAACTCGCCCCAATTTTCTTCTTTAACTTTTGACATTTGATATACAATGTTAGAGCTTATGTATCTGTTTGCTATGATTGTTTTTCCGCTTTCAAAGTCTTTTTTCCAATTTGTTGTGTAGCTCGCAAAGCGGTCAACCGCATAGAAAGTGCAAGCTGCATAGGGATTTATTTCTTTTGGATTTCCGCCAAACTCTCCACCAAGATACATCTTGACAAGTGCAGACGACTTTGAATTATAATCTGGAAAATCCACCTCACAAGTTTCAATTCCCATTTTTTTAAGATTATCAACAAGAAGTTTATACTGTGTACCCTTGCCACTTCCGTCAAGCCCTTCAATAACAATCAAACTCATTTTTATGACCATGTCACAAAATGTGACTAACCTTTCTTGTTTATTTCAAATATTGTTCACGCATCAAAAGCATTTTGCCACAAGACATTTTTCCCTCTGGACAGTTTCCTCTTAGACATGGCGGACCTGCTTTTTCAAATAAAACCGGAGCAACTTTTTTAACTTCTTCAAGCATCAAATTTGATAGTTCTCTAATCTCCCATTGTGCTCTCTCGCAACATCTATGAGAAAAAAAGTTATTCAAACTTCTTGCATTAAATGTGCAAAGCATCTTTGTTGTGCAAGCATTTGGCAAGACAAAACGAGCATCTTCAATAGCTTTTTTCTCTGCCAATCTCTTTGCTGTTTTTTCTGGTTTGCCACTTTTAACAAAGTCATCATAATGCTTTTGTTGCAAAATTTCTGTCAATTTATCGTATTGCTCTTGGTCGTCTTTCATTGCTTTTAAATATATTTCTTTTGCCTCTGGCACAGCCTCTATCTCTGGAGGTAGAACAAACTCAAAAGCGGCTTCTTTTACATATCTTTGACTTTGAACGCTAAACGAAGCTAGTCTGTGTCTTGTGATTTGTGCTAAAAGCGAACGAGAAACACCCTCTATTCCAAAAGTGAAGTTGGCGTGTTCTATTGGACTTTCGTGTCCTATTTCATTTAACATAGACAAAAAGCTGTCAACCTTTTCTTCTGTCAATGTATCTCTTAAATCGTCTATTCCAGATGAACTATAGCAAAGTTTTGCGGCATTTGCTATAATCTTTTGTGGCTCTGGCGTATATGCAAGTAATTGTACGTTAATCATATTAAATCTTTACCTTTTCCTTTTGATTGTATTATTTTTAATGATAACATATTTTTATTAAAAATGTGTGAATATTATAAAATTTTAATATATTTCTTAAACATCCAAAAAAGCATTGACATTCCTTCAATTTAATGTATAATTAGACGTAGAACGTATTTAAGGAGCTTGTATTATGAGTACAAATAAAAAGCCAACAGTTGTTGAGCTAATCATCCAAAAATTGCTAGACGAAATTGCGAGCGGAACATATAAAGCGGGCTCGAAATTTCCAAATGAATTTCAGCTTATGGAAACACTTGGCGTCAGCCGAAATTCTCTTCGTGAAGCGATAAAGTCGCTGTCTATCATGGGCATTGTTGAAATTAAACGTGGCGATGGAACTTATGTATGTTCTCAACTTATGCCATCTATCTTTGACAGTGCTATTTATAATATGATTTCTGGCGAAAGTTCTAGTGCTGAAATGCTAGAACTAAGACAAATCATAGACGAAACCATTGTTAGACTTTCTATGGAAAAAATAACAGAAGAAGAGCTTGAGAGTCTTTTTGAGAATACAAAAGAAATGACTAAGAGCATCGCAAATGGAGATATGAAACTTGCACAAGAGCTTGACCTTGATTTTCACAAAAAATTGATTGACTCTTGCAAGAACAGCTTTTTTATTAGAATTGCTAAAGGAATTTATACTATATTCGAGCGTTCTATTGGCGAGAATGTTTCGCTTGAAAGAGTTAATTCTCTTGCACCATATTTTCACAAAAAAATATTGATTTGTATAAGAGAAAAAGACACTGCAAACATAAGCAAAACAGTCAAAAATTCTCTTATCACTTGGCACGAAAGATTGCAATAATATTTATATTTAGAAAGGAAGATTTTTTATGGAAAACAGAATTGCTTTTCTGGAGAACAAAGCAAAAGAAGTTCGCAAAACGGCTTTAACTATGATTTATAAAGCTGGTTCTGGACACCCAGGGGGCTCGTTCTCTGCTACTGACATCATAACCGCTTTGTATTTTGATTTTTTAAACATCGACCCAAAAAATCCAAAATGGAAAGACCGTGACAGATTTGTTTTGTCAAAAGGACACGTTTGCCCTGCTCAATACGCATCGCTTATTATGAGAGGTTTTTTGCCAGACTCAGCTACTGACACGCTAAGAAAACAAGGTTCAGTTTTGCAAGGTCACCCAGACATGAAACGCTGTGCGGGTATTGATATCTCAACTGGCTCACTCGGTCAAGGTGTTTCTTGTGCTGTTGGAATGGCTATCGCTGCAAAAAGAGATGAAAAAGATTATTACACTTATGCTATCTTGGGTGATGGCGAGTGCAACGAGGGTCAAGTTTGGGAGGCCGCACAATGTGCTAACAAATATAAACTTGACAATTTGATTATATTTATTGATAACAATGGTTTGCAAAACGATGGTTTTACTAATGATATCATGCCAACTGAGGACTTTTGCGACAAGTTTTCTTCTTTCGGTTTTCAAACTGTGAGAATTAACGGACATAAAATGAGCGAGATTGTATCTGCTATTGATTTTATGAAAAGTCAAAAAAATGGCAAGCCAAAATGCATTGTGTGCTCAACTGTTAAAGGTCGTGGTGTTTCGTTTATGGAAAACGTGGCTATTTGGCACGGAATTGCACCGAATGACGAAGAATATGCAATTGCTATGAAAGAAATTGAGGAGGGCTTGAAATGAACAGTAGACCAACAAGAGATGCACTTGGTGCTGAACTTTTAGCACTCGGACTAGAAAACAAAGATATATTTGTTGTTGACTGCGATGTTGCAAAATCTTGCAAAACTCTTGATTTTGCCAATCAATGTGAAAGACAACACCTAAATGTTGGAATTTCTGAACAAAACGCTGTTGGAGTTGCCGCTGGACTTGCAACAACAGACAAAATTCCTTTTGTTGTAACTTATGCAGCTTTTGGCAGCATGAGAGCATCCGAACAAATTAGACAAGAAGTTTGTTATCCTAACTTAAATGTAAAAATCGCTTGTTCTCACGGTGGCTTAACACCAGCAAACGACGGTGCATCTCACCAATGTATTGAGGACATGGGAATTATGCGAACACTGCCAAACATGACAGTTATTATGCCAGCTGACTACAACAGTGCAAGGGCTTTAATCAGAAAAGCTAGTGAGCTAAACGGTCCTGTTTATCTTAGATTCACAAGAGATGGAATTGACGAGATTTACGACGAAATCCCTGAACTTGAGATTGGCAAAGCAAGACTTTTAAAAGACGGAACAGACATCGCAATTATCGCAAATGGCGACACTGTAAACATAGCGGTTAAAGCCGAAAAAGAACTTTTGAAAATGGGCATATCTGCAATGGTTTATGATATGCACACAATCAAACCAATCGACATAGACGCTGTTAAAAACGCTATCGAAAAGACTGGCAAAATTATCACTGTTGAAGACCACAACATCATCAATGGCTTAGGCTCGGCTGTATGCGAGGTTGTTGCTGAACTCGGCAAAGGCAAGGTTAAAAGAATTGGTGTTATGGATAAATTTGGCGAGTCTGCACCTTATGAATATCTTTTGGGAATTAACGGAATTACCGTAGAAAACATAATAGAACAAACAAAAATTTTATTAAAAGAGGTATAATATGAAAATTGTAGTACTAGACGGATACACACTAAACCCAGGCGATTTGAACTGGGATGTTTTGAAAGCACTCGGAGATTTAACAGTTTATGACAGAACTCCTGCTGACAAAATAGTAGAAAGAATTTCTGATGCAGAAATCGTTTTCACAAACAAAACACCATTAACTGCTGAAACATTTGACAAAACAAGCATTAAATTTGTAGGCGTTTTGGCTACTGGTTACAATGTTGTTGATGTTGAATATGCAAAAACAAAAGGTATT
>JAWXUN010000180.1:0-4180 GCA_044426425.1 Clostridia bacterium
CCCTATTAATATAAATTTAAAGAACTCTCAAAAAAGACTTATTGATGCTAATTTTAATGAAGATGCCGTGTTTGTTCTCTTTGATAATCTTATGTGTGTTTATTGCGAAAAAGAACACAGTGGGCTTATTAACAGCATCTTAGGTAACGAAACGGAAACTGCTAAAGTAGCTGAAAAGATTTCTCCTAAAAACGAACTAGAAAACGTTAATTTTGAAGAATGTGAAAGCAAAAATGAAACTATCATAGAAATTCCTGAAGAAAAGCCACAGCCTATATACGAAGATGTTCAATACATGGCGATTGGCACTGAATACAACTTTACTGGACGTATGCTTGGTGGCAAAAAACAAGGTGTTGGCAGACTCGAAAAAATAAATGGCATGACTATTTTTGATGGCGAGTATGTAGATGACAAAAAAGATGGTCAAGGTTCTCTGCATGGAAATGACGGAAAACTTTTATATACCGGAAACTGGAAAGAGGACAAGGAGCATGGCTTGGGTGTTCTCTATAAAGAAAATGATTTGACTGTTTCTAATTGGAACGAAGGAAAAATTGGTGAATTGGTCACAACGCTTGACAAGTTCGGCGATATAACTTATTCTGGAAAGATAATAGACGGTAAAAAACAAGGCTCTGGTGTTAGATTTATTAAAGAAAAATCTATCTTTGTCGTTGAGAAATTCACAGATAACAAGGCAATCACTGCAACAGTTTTTGACGAAAAAGGAAACATGGTCTATGTCGGTGGCTTTGAAAATGACATGAGAAATGGCTATGGAATTGAATTTGACGAAAACTCTGAAGTTGTCTTTCAAGGAACATTTAAAGACAATGAATATGCTAGCGGAACACTAATTAAAAAAATTGATATTAAAAACGAGAAAAACAATCTGTAATTTAAGTAAAAGTGAAGAGCTGTGTGGATTTTCACATTCACTCTTCACTCTTCGCTTTTATTTAAGCATTGTTTCCATTCCTGTTAGCATTTCGTTAACTGTGTGGATTGCTTTGCCAGCTGATTTTTTCATTGATTTCATTGGTGCTTTCTTTTTCTTTTGGCTCATCATTGTTGAACCAATCGCCATTACCGCTGTTCCTGCCACTAGACCGATACCCACTGTTTTTGCTACGTTCATTGCATTTTTAGACATAAAATAAAACCTCCATGTTAATATTGTTGCTTTTAAAGCACAAGAAAGAACACACATAAAATACACCTCTTTTAAATAGAAAGGATTGATTTTCTTGGCAACTTTAAATATAGTTATGGTGGAACCAGAAATTCCACAAAATACTGGAAATGTCGCACGTACCTGTGCTGCGACTGGTGCAAGGCTGCACCTTGTTGGACCTATGGGATTTAAGATTGATGACAAAAAGCTTAAAAGAGCCGGACTTGACTATTGGCACTTGCTAGACATAAGCTTTTACGATAGTTTGGATGATTTTTTTGAGAAAAACCAAGGAAATTTTTTCTATTTTTCAACAAAAGCAAAGTATCGTCACAGCGATATAAACTATCCAGACAACGCATATTTCTTTTTTGGTAAAGAAACAAAAGGTTTGCCAGAAAAATTGCTTTTTGACAATCCAGAAACAACTGTGAGAATTCCAATGCTAGACGAAGCAAGAAGTTTGAACTTATCTAACTCCGTTGCAATAGGTGTTTACGAATGCCTAAGACAATGGGATTATCCAGAACTTTTGTCAAAAGGAAGTCTAAGAGATTATAATTGGAGCGATTTGGATTAAATCCGCATAATGCTTGACTTTTTTTAAAAAAATGTGTATTATATTAGTAAATAAATTAAGAATTCTCACATAAAATAAAAATAATTAAAATATAAATAAATTAAAAGCACCTAAGACAATAGGTATTAAGAATAATTTCCTACCGAGGGAAAAGAGAGAATTGCATATGTATATAATGAATAACAAAGTTAAAAAAAGTATAGAACGCATCGTAAATTTACCAATAGAAAAAATCCGCACATTATCAATCGGTGATGAACGTGAAATTGTCAAAAAAAGAAGTTCTAAAGATTTGCATTTTTCCAAGCATCAACGTGGCAGTATATATGGAAGAGGAAACCCTCTACTTGCCAAAAAAAAATATCGCACAATGGAAGATGTTAACAATAAATTAGACAAAATGTTGGACGACAAATTTTGATAGGAGTTTTAAATGGACAGTCAAAAGTGTCAAGAACATGACATAGAATTAGAAATATACAAAGATTATCAGGATAAAATAATTCCATTTATTGTAACTTTAGAAACTTTAGATGGTGCGTTTCCTGTTGAAATTTTAAATGAAATAAGAGCAATATTTACACATTTTTCTGCTTATAAATTAAAAAATAGCACTGACGATTTATATTTAGCGTCAAGACACATGAAACGAGCTTTTTTAGATTGTCACAAATATTTTTGCGTTTCTATGGAAGAACAAATTAAAACTTTTAGAAATGATTATCGTAATATTGATTTAGGAATAGCTGACAATGGTAATTTTTTACCTAAATTCAATGAATTACACCAAATAGCTAGATGTAAATTAATCGAGGCAAGACGTCTTGAAAGTGTTTTAAATAACACCTTTGAAGAAAATAATGAAAATTCTAGACAATTATATAAAAATTATGAAGATGCTTGGATTGCCTATGATGACTTAGATTGTTTTTTAAAAAAATCTAATAAAGCTATACTTTTCGCAAACAACAAATCAAAAAAAGCTGATCGCTTTAATATACTTGCAATTATATTTGGTATAATCGGAGTAATAGGAACTGCTTTTACAGTTATAAGCTTTTTTTGCTAAAAATTCAACATATTATTAATCAAAACAGCTGTCAATACTCACGACAGTTGTTTTTTTATTAATTTTTTTAATAATTTTTTAATAAATTTTGAAAATTGACTTGAAAAAGTTTGAATTATGGTATAAAATATAATGTAGTATTAAAAAACATTAAGGAGTGCTAAATTTATGAAACTTAACAAAGTTACAGTAGAAGATATCCAAGTAGAAGGTAAACGTGTTTTGGTTCGTTGCGATTTCAACGTGCCACTAAAAGAAGGCGTTATCACAAATGATAACAGAATTATTGGTGCTTTACCAACAATCAAAAAATTAATTGAAAATGGTGCAAAAGTTATTCTTTGCTCACACTTAGGTAAACCTAAAAACGGACCAGAAGAGAAATTCTCTCTTGCTCCAGTTGCTACAAGACTAGCAGAGCTTTTAGAAAAAGAAGTTGTTTTTGCAAATGATGATACAGTTGTTGGCGATAACGCAAAAAATGCAGTTGCTAACATGAATAATGGTGATGTTGTTCTTCTTCAAAACACAAGATTTAGAAAAGAAGAATCTAAAAACCTTGAGCCATTCAGTGCTGAACTTGCTTCACTTTGTGATGTTTTTGTTATGGACGCTTTCGGTTCTGCTCATAGAGCTCACTGTTCAACAGCTGGCGTTACAGAACATATCAAAGACACAGCAATCGGTTATTTGATGGAAAAAGAAATTGCTTTCCTAGGAAACGCAGTAGAAGACCCACAAAGACCATTTGTTGCTATTCTTGGTGGTGCTAAAGTTGCTGATAAACTTAACGTAATCTCTAACCTACTAGAAAAATGCGATACACTTATCATCGGTGGTGGTATGGCTTATACATTTATCAAAGCACAAGGTGGCGATATTGGTAAATCACTAGTTGACAACGAAAAATTAGACTATTGCAAAGAAATGCTTGCAAAAGCAAAAGAGCTTGGCAAAAATCTTCTTTTACCAGTTGACACAAAAATCGCTACATCTTTCCCAAATCCAATTGATGCTGAAATAGAAGTTTTAGAAGTTTCTGCTGACGCTATCCCAGAAGATTCAATGGGTCTTGACATCGGTGCAAAAACTGCTGAAATTTTTGCTGAAGCTGTTAAATCTGCAAAAACAGTTGTTTGGAACGGACCAATGGGCGTTTTCGAAAACCCTGTTCTAGCACAAGGAACAATCACAGTTGCTGCTGCTCTTGCTGAAACAGAGGCTACAACAGTTATCGGTGGTGGTGACTCTGCTGCTGCTGTCATCAACCTTGGTTTTGCTGATAAAATGAGCCACATCTCAACAGGTGGTGGAGCATCTCTTGAATACCTAGAGGGCAAAGTTCTTCCTGGTA
>JAWXUN010000181.1:0-4158 GCA_044426425.1 Clostridia bacterium
TTGACAAACTCTCTTCTTTTTCGAGTATTGGCAAAAAGGCTTTCATCACTTCTTTTGCGATTATGTCTAGCAACATCATATTCGTTTTGTTCTCTTGCATGAGCTTGACAATTTTTATGTTATCTACCAAAAAATTTACAACATCTTTTAGCAAAAAGTCATACACTTCTTTTATTGTTTCCACTTTTTCTAATTGTTTAAAAGACGGAAACTGGCAATAAATCTCTCTTACCGTAAATGCAAATAGTTCGTATTTATCCGCAAAATGCGTGTAAAAAGTTGAACGCCTAGTCATTGCTTTGTTGCAAATATCTTGAACAGTTATTTCGTCAAAAGTTTTTTCTTTCAGACACTGCACCATTGCTTGAGTCAAGGCGTTTTTTGTTTTTATAACTCTTAAATCAGTCGAATTTTTCATAAGTTCCCCCGTTATTTGTCGGACAAATTTCTGAAAAGTGTATGTTATCTATCACTTTTTAAAATTTGTTTATTGAAATATTTATTTGTTTAAATTATACTATATAAATGTACAACTGTCAATTAAATATCTTTTGTATGATTGGGGAATTTTATGAACACTAAAACAAATTCAAAGTTATTTAAACTTTCTAATTTAATTGTAGCAAAAAGAAATTTGTTATTTTTCACCTTTGTTATCTTTATCATTTTTTCTTTGGTGAGTATGAACTGGGTAAACGTAGAGAATAGTTTAACTTCTTATTTAGACGAAGAAAGCGAAACATTAATCGGCTTAAATTTGATGGAGGACGAGTTCTATACTTATGCAACAGCAACAGTTATGATAAGCAATGTTGACTTTGACACGGCTCTGTCTATTAGCGAAGAAATAAAAAATATCGAGGCTGTGCAGTCTTTAGCCTTTGAAAACACACAGGACTATTACATTAATTCTACCGCAAAATTTTCTATAACTTTTAACGGCGAAGTTGATGACGAAGTTTCTGTTTCTGCCATGGAAGAAATAAGAGATATTACGGATATATACGATAGTTCTATCAGCACCGAGGTGGGCTACAGCACCTCCGAAAGATTGGCAGAAGAAATGCAACTGATATTGGTTATTGCAGTGCTAATCATTATTGCTGTACTTCTCTTTACATCAAAATCTTATGCAGAAATTTTAGTCTTGTTAATCACCTTTGGCGTGGCGGCTATTCTTAACAAAGGAACAAATTTTGTTTTTGGCGAGATTTCTTTTGTGTCAAATTCTGTTGTAGTCATTTTGCAACTTGCATTAGCCATTGATTATGCAATTATTTTGTGCCACAGATTTGCAGAAGAACGTGTGCACTATCAAACCGAAAAGGCTTGCACCGTTGCACTCTCAAAAGCTATCCCAGAGATTTCTTCTAGCAGTTTAACAACTATGTGTGGTCTGTTTGCTTTATCTTTTATGGAATTTGGACTTGGCATGGATTTAGCAAAGGTTTTGATAAAATCTATTCTTATCAGTTTGCTGTGCGTATTTACATTAATGCCAGGACTTTTAGTCGTTTTTGGCAACTTAATCGACAAAACACAGCACAAAAGCTTTGTTCCATCTATAACAAAATTTGCCGAAAAATCGCTAAAAACACGTTATGTTGTATTGCCAATTTTTTTGATTGTCGCTGTTATCGCAGGATTTATGTCATCTCAGACAAATTATCTGTTTTCTGAAAGCGAAATACGTGCAAAGAATGTAGACGAAAACACTGCTCAAAAAGATAGAATAACCAGTGTTTTTGGCTCTACTAACGATCTGGCTATTGTCTTTGAAAGTGGAGATTATCAAAAAGAAGCACAGTTAATTGCAGAGCTAGAAAGTTTTGAAGAAGTTGGAATGGTTGTTGGACTAGCAAACACCGAGGCTATCGACAATTATACTTTAACCGAACTTTTGACTGCACGAGAATTTTCTGAACTTTTTGACATTGATTACGAAATTGCCACCTTGCTTTATTACACTTATGCCCTAGAGGACGAGGATTACGCAAAGATAGTTAACACATCACAAGTCTACGAACTGCCAATGATTGATGTTATATTATTCTTAGACGAAATGATTGAAGACGGATACATAACACTTGATACTGAACTAGAAGAAGAGCTGACAAGTCAGAGTGATAGTATCAGAGATGGACAAATGCAACTAGAGAGTGAGAACTACAGCCGTATTTTAGTAACACTCAATCTAAATCAAGAAAGCGAAGAAACCTTTGCCTTTTTGGATACAATAAAAGAAGTTAGCTCAAAGTATTACCAAGATGTTTATTTGGTTGGTAATTCGACAAGTAACTACGACCTTTCCCAAACATTTAGCAAAGACAATTTGCTTATTTCTGTTTTGTCTGCCCTATTTGTTATAATCGTTTTGCTTTTCACCTTTGGTTCAGTAGCTATTCCTATATTCTTAATCATTATTATTCAATCCGCTATTTTCATAAATTTCGCTTTTCCATATTTAATGGGAGAAAGCTTATTCTTTATCGGATATTTGGTTGTCGCCGCCATTCAAATGGGTGCAAATGTTGATTACGGAATTGTTATCACAAACAGATACATGACGCTTAGAAAAACAATGGATAACAAAAAAGCAATTATAAGGGCAATTGACGAGTCTTTTGCGACTATTGCAACATCTGGCATAATACTTGCATCGGCTGGATTTATCCTAGAAGCAATCACAACAGAGGCAACTATTTCCACCTTGGGAGCTTGCGTTGGACGTGGCACTGTTATTTCTATGATTTTGGTGCTGTTAGTTTTGCCACAACTCCTTTATGTTGGAACAAAAATCATTGATAAAACTAGCTTTAGTATCAAAGACAAGCTATAAATTAAAAAAGGAGAAAAATTAAAAAAATGCGTAAATATTTCAAAATCCTTTCCTTGATTTTAATAATCACTTTTGCCACAAGCCTAACTGTGCTTGCAAGCAGTGACTCACAAGAAGACAAAAACACGATTTATATAAGCAACGAAGAAGAGTTTTTAGCCTTTGCACAAAGCTGTACTCTTGATGATTACAGCAGTAATCTAAAGGTATATTTAACGAGCGACTTGAACTTAGCCGATTATGATTTTTTTGATATTCCAATTTTTCTTGGCGAGTTCGACGGCGGTGGCTACACAATTTTTGGACTTAACGAAAATTTGAACAAAGATTATCAAGCACTGTTTAGACAAACCGAAAAAACAGCGGTAGTAAAAAATCTTAATCTAAATTATTCAAGAAACACAGAGGACAGCTATGTTGGCGGAATTGTCGCCACAAATTATGGAACTATTGAGAATTGTAGTTTTGTGGGTGTTTTGTGTGGCATAGATAATGTATCTGGAATTTGTGCGGTTAACTTTGGCTACATAATCAATTGCACTGCCGACGGTGGCATTTTCGGCGAAACAAAAATCTCTGGTATCGTTGCAGAAAACAACGGTTCTGTTATAGAATGTACAAACTACGCAGAGATTAACACAGATGTTTCTGATGTTGATTTTGCGATTAGCACATCTATTTTATCTAAGGTCAACATAAATGATAACAGTGCAGAAATTTTGGATATAGGCGGAATTGTCGGAAACAACACAGGAATTATCCAAAGCTGTGCAAACTATGGCGAAGTTGGATATTCACACGTTGGCTACAATGTTGGCGGAATTGTGGGTATGCAATCTGGCTATATTGACAACTGCCAAAACTATGGCGAAGTATACGGCAGAAAAGAAGTTGGCGGAATAGTCGGTCAGTTTGAGCCGTATGTTTCAACTGTATATTCTATTTCTAAGCTAGAAACTTTGCAAACAGAAATAAACAAATTGAGCGAACTCACAAGTGATTTTTCTGAAAATGCTCAAGCAAATTCTTCTGTGCTAAGTTCAAATATATCAAGCTTAAGTTCTTCTGTTGAGAGTAGCAAAAACTATGCTAACGATTTGTTAAATCAAACCGAATATTTTCTTAACGAAAATATAGACGCTCTCAACAAAGTCAGCGTAACTGTGTCGCAAACTATTGCAAATTTATCAGAGATAATGGACAGCACTGATGGTTATGTCCCTAAAAAAGATATGCGACCAAGTGGGATAAAACTGTTGTAAATACAGGGTTATCCATTAAATTTGGTCACATATTTATTTAGGTTTTTAAACAATTTT
>JAWXUN010000182.1:0-4136 GCA_044426425.1 Clostridia bacterium
CAACAGTTGCACCAACAGTTGCTCCAACAGTTGCACCAACAGTTGAACCAACAGTTGCACCTACAGTGGCACCGACAGTGGCACCGACAGAGGAAACAACGTCAACTTCAGAGGAAGTGGAATAAAAAACTAAAAGTTTGTTTTGGTTAATACTGCTATAAAACGAACTACTATTACAAAACTGCTGTGCAAAACGGCAGTTTTGTTTTTTTACACATTTTATACTTGAATTTTTCACTTGAATGTGTTAAACTGTATTTCATGAGAATACAACAGTTTATGGGTGGTGGACAGTTTGGACGAAAAGTATTTGATAATAGAAAAGTCAGTTTTACCAGATATATATCAAAAAGTCTTGCTTGTCAACAATATGTTGCAAAAAGGTGAGGCAGATAATACATCAGAGGCTACAAAAAAAGCAGGAATTTCCCGAAGTGTTTATTATAAGTATAAAGACTCGGTTTTTTCATATAAAAAAAGAGAAACTTCAGAGGTTCTAACAGTTCAAGTAACTTTGTTAGACAAGCCAGGGGTTTTGGTTAATTTGCTAACAGCTTTTTACAAGGTTAATGCAAATATCTTAACAGTTAACCAAAATATTCCTGTGAGAGGAAAAGCCTTTGTTTCCCTCTCTGCAAAGATTGAGAATATCACAGTTGAGTTAGACGAACTTTTGAGCATAATAAAAAATATAGATGGACTTGTCAAAATAGAGAGCCTGTCTGATGAATAAGAAAGAGGGATAAAGATGACAAATATAGCTGTATTGGGACATGGTGTTGTTGGTTCAGGCGTTTTAGAGGTTATAATTCACAACAAAGATAGCATCACAAAAAGAGCACAAGAAGAAATTTTTGTTAAAAAGATTTTGGATTTAAGAGAGTTCGAGGGGCTTTCTTATAGCGATAGATTTACAAAAGATTTTTCCGAGATTTTAAATGACAGCGAAATCAAAATTGTTGTCGAGGTTATGGGTGGAGTAAATCCAGCTTATGATTTTGTCAAGGCTTGTTTAGAAAACGGAAAGAGCGTTGTTACTTCTAACAAAGAGTTGGTCGCTTCAAAGGGTGCAGAGCTTTTGGCAATCGCAAAAGAAAATAACCTAAACTTTTTGTTCGAGGCAAGTGTTGGTGGCGGTATTCCAATTATCAGACCAATCAGCCAGTGCCTAGCAGCGAATGAAGTTGCAGAAATCGCTGGTATACTAAACGGAACAACAAACTTTATTCTAACAAAAATGATTAAAGAAAAAATGGATTTTGAAACAGCACTAAAACTTGCTCAAGACCTTGGATATGCAGAGCGTAACCCAGCGGCAGACGTTGAGGGTCACGATGCTTGCAGAAAAATTTGTATCTTGGCATCTTTGGCTTTTGGTAGCCATGTTTATCCAGATGGAGTTTATACAGAGGGCATCACAGACTTAACACTTGCTGATACAGAATATGCTCATTCATGGGGCGGTGTTATCAAATTAATCGGTTTTGTTAAAATGCTAGAGGATGAGCGTATAGAGATTATGGTTGCACCAATGTTTGTTAGTCACGATAGCCAATTGTCAAGCATTGACGATGTGTTCAATGGAATTATGGTTCGTGGAGATGCAACAGGCGATGTTATTTTCTACGGAAAAGGTGCAGGAAAACTTCCAACAGCTAGTGCCGTTGTAGCAGACGTTATCGACTGTGTTAAGCACTTTAAAGCTAGAAAATATTTATACTGGGAAGATAGCCACGAAAATTATATCAAAGATTATAAGAATATAAAGTTCGATTATTATATAAGATTAAAAGGTGAGAATTTAGAAAGTCAAGTAGCAGATGTATTTGGAGATGTCAAAAGACTTGCTAGAAAAGATGAAGATAAAAAAGAAATGGCATTTGTCGCAAAAGATATCAATAAAATAGAATTAGATGAAAAACTGTCAAGCCTAAAAGACACAGATGTTTTAGGAGCGATAAGAATTTCAGATTTTTAAATAGAAAGGTTTTCATAAAATGATAAGAATAGATGTGCCAGCGACTAGTGCTAACCTAGGCTCTGGGTTTGACTCTTTGGGCATAGCCCTAACGATGAATAACAGAGTTTGGATGGAAGAAAACGACTGTATTGATATAAAATCAGTGGACGACACAAAAGTTCCAACAGACGAGAATAACTTAATCTACTGGGCTGCAAAATATCTTTACGAGCTCTGTGGCAAAAAAATGCCAGGGCTTAAGATAATTCAAGAGAACAACATTCCAATGGCAAGGGGACTTGGCAGTAGCTCGGCTTGCATCGTTGCGGGAATTTTGGGTGCAAACAGACTTTTGGGTTCGCCGTTTTCTACACACGATTTGCTGAATATCGCTGCAAAAATAGAGGGGCATCCAGATAACACAAGCCCGGCAATTTCTGGCGGTTTGGTTGTTTCTGCAATGGAGGGCGACAGAGTTTATAGCGTGAGCGTGCCTGTGTCCGAAAAAATTGCATTTGCAGTTATGATACCACCATTTGAACTCAAAACCGAAAAGGCTAGGGGAGTTCTGCCAGAGATGTACACAAGGCAAGATGCTGTGTATAATCTCTCTCGTTCAGGTCTAATGACAGCGTCGCTGTTCTCAGGAAACATAGAGAATTTGCGTGTTGCTGTTCAAGATAAAATCCACCAACCATATAGGTCTTCGCTGATAGAAAATCTTGATACAGTGTTCAGACTAAGTTACGAGCTTGGCTCGCTTGGAACTTATGTAAGTGGTGCAGGCCCAACAATCGTGTCTATGATAGATGCGAGCGACAAGGATTATTACCAAAATCTAGTTCATCAATTTGAGAAAAAGAATATTCAAAATTGGAAACTTGAGATAATGAAAGCTGATGCACAGGGTGCAAAAATTGTTATAGAGTAATACTTTAGGAGGTATATTAATGGCTTTAATCATACAAAAATTTGGTGGTACATCTGTTAAAGATGCACAAAGAATTTTTAACGTAGCGGACATAGTTACATCTACATACAAAAAAGGAAATCAAGTTGTTGTTGTTGTTTCTGCACAAGGTGACACAACAGACGATTTAATCGAAAAAGCAACTGAAATCAACACAAACGCATCAAAAAGAGAGATGGATATGTTGCTTTCTGCGGGCGAACAAATTTCTGCATCGCTACTTGCAATGGCAATCGAAAAAATGGGATATCCTGTTGTTTCACTTCTCGGTTGGCAAGCAGGATTTTTGACAACATCAACATATTCAGATGCAAGAATAAGAAAAGTTAATCCAGAAAGAATTAAAAAAGAAATAGATAAAAAGAATATTGTTATCGTAACAGGTTTCCAAGGAATAAATCGTTATGACGACATGACAACACTTGGTAGGGGTGGTTCTGATACAAGTGCTGTTGCAATCGCAGCATCTATGAAAGCGGACTTGTGCCAAATCTATACAGATGTTAACGGTGTTTACACAGCTGACCCAAGAAAAGTTAAGAATGCAAAAAAACTAGACACAATTTCTTACGATGAAATGCTTGAGCTTGCAACTTTGGGTGCACAAGTTTTGCATAATCGTTCTGTTGAAATGGCAAAAAAATATAATATTGAATTAGAGGTTTTATCTAGTCTTACTCGTGAGGCTGGTACAATAGTTAAGGAGGAATTATCCGTGGAAAAAATGTTAATCAATGGTGTTGCAAAAGACGACAATATCGCAAGAATTTCAATCGTAGGTGTTCCAGATAGACCAGGCCTAGCTTTCAAAGTTTTCTCAAAATTATCAGCAAAAAATGTTAATATCGACATCATTTTGCAATCAATTGGCAGAAACGGCACAAAAGATATCAGTTTTACAACAGAAAAATCAAAACTTTCTGTTGCTATGGAAGTTCTAAATGATTATGTAGAAAAAATTGGTGCATCAAGCATAGTAACAGACGATAATGTTGCAAAAGTTTCAATCGTTGGTGCAGGTATGGAAACACACCCAGGCGTTGCAGCGGATATGTTCGAGGCTCTTTTCGACAGCGATATCAACATTCAAATGATATCAACAAGCGAGATTAAAATTTCTGTTCTAATCGACAAAAAAGATGGCGACAGAGCAGTGTCAGCAATTCACAACAAATTTTTTGAAGAAGTTTAATTGAGTATTGTTTG
>JAWXUN010000183.1:0-4098 GCA_044426425.1 Clostridia bacterium
AGCTTTGTTATATTCTAAAAGTGACATAGCTGCGGCCTCTAGTGTTTTGCCATATTTTGCCATTGCCTCGTCTTTGATATAGCTTGGTATATAGTCAAGTTTTGGGTCAAGACCTGCTACTGTTGGGTTTTGTGTTTTTACTATGTTTTCAATCATTCTATCTAGTGACATAATTTTATTCTCCTCTGTATACAATTTCACCATTTAATAAGGTGTATTTTACTTTTCCTGTTAGTTCTGTTCCTTTGAAAATTGCATTTTTGCTCTTTCCATGCATTTTGTTTGCATCTACAACCCATTTTTCTTTTGGGTCGAAGATAACTATATCAGCAGGTTTTCCTTTTTCAAGAACACCTGCATTTATACCTAAAATCTCTGCTGGTTTAACGCTCATCATATCAATGATTTTTGAGAGTGAAACGCTGTCGCCAATCGCTGTAATTGTACCAGCAAGGCTAGTTTCCATTCCGATAACACCGTTTGGTGCATTCTCGAAATCAACCTTTTCTTTTACTGAATGAGGTGCGTGGTCAGTTGCGATAACCTCAATTGTTCCGTCAAGAACAGCTTCAATCATTGCCAATCTGTCCTCTTCGCATCTAAGAGGAGGGTTCATTCGGTAGTCGGCATCTTTTTTGAGAAGTTCTCTATCTGTCATAAGCATATAGTGCGGAGCAGTTTCGCCACTAACTTGCAACCCTTTTTTCTTGGCTTGTCTAATTAAATCAGCCGATTTACCTGTGCTAACATGGCAAATATGAACTGGTACAGAAAGTTTTTCGGCAAGTTTAATTTCTCTTTCTGTTCCGCTGTCCTCTGAAATATTTGGCACAGCTATCAAACCTAATTCTTTTGAAATCTCGCCCTCGTTCATTTTCCAAGACTTTTTAACATAGTTTAAATCCTCGCAGTGTGCGACATATCTTAGACCAATTTGTGGGGCAAGTTTCATAGCTTTTTCTAAAAAGTCTACATTAACAACAGGGCTTCCGTCATCTGTTATAGCAACAGCACCATGTTTTTTCATTTCTTCTAAGTCGCAAGGCTCTTCACTTTTTAGCGACTTTGTAACAGCACAAGCAACATAGACTTTTGCTGTGGCTTTTTTTGCTGTTTCTATAATATAATCGACTGTTTCAGCACTGTCTATTGTAGGGTTTGTGTTTGGCATACATAATAAAGATGTAATTCCACCAGCAGAGGCAGCACTGCAACCTGTTATGATGTCCTCTTTATACGTAAGTCCTGGGTCACGCAAATGTACGTGCATATCAACAAGACCCGGAGCAAGACAAAGTCCTTTTGCGTCCAAAATCTCGCAATCACAAGAGATATTCTCGCCAATTTCTGAAACAAGACCATTTTCGATAAGCAAATCACCGATAAAATCTTGTGACTTTTTAGGATTAATTATCCTAGCATTTTTAATTAAATATTTCATACATACCTCTCGTTAAATTAATTTCATAAAATAATATTTTGTCATTGCCAAAAGCTCTCTTCCAAAATGTGCAGGCAAAAGAAAAGGATTGCTACTGGCTGTTATGGGATACGGTGTTAAACCTTGTTCACTAGCAATCAGGCAGGCTCTGTACATATGAAATTCTTGTGTCGCAACAGCAATGTTTTTGCTTAGTCCATTTTCTTCTATAATATCCATAGAAAATTTAAAATTCTCTACGGTGTCGATAGATTTATCTTCAAGAAAAATTCGACTTTCGTCAATTCCTTTTTCCATTAGATATTCTTTTTCCACACTTGCTTCCGTAGCGTGTTCGTCCGAGCCTTTTCCACCTGTTACAATGCAAAGCGACTCAGGATTTTGGTTTAAATAATCATAAGCTACATCAAGCCTTTGTTTAAGACTCAAGCTAGGGCCATCGTCTTTAACTTGACAACCCAATACAATTAGCACCGAGTCTTTTGGTGGACTGCTCTTAAAATTTGCCGAAAATATTTGAAATCCTAAAAAGACTGCCCAAGCCATGCCAACAATAAATACTATAAGTGCTATATTCATAGACCTTTTCATCCTTTTCGTTTTTCCATAAAAAATACTGATTTAGCCTACCTTTAAATATATTTATTTTATTATACTATATTAAAGTAAAAAAATAAAGAAGAAATTTATAAATATTTCTAAATTAATAATTTTTTAATTTTTTCTTGTAATTTTATCAAATATCTGTTATTATTATAAATATATATGGCAACTGTTTAGCAGTGAAATGAGTCAAGAGGCTTTCTTGGTTGATTTTATTGTTAAACATTGTTGCCCAAGTTAAAAAAAGCCGTGAAAAAAATCGGCAACCCTCTTTGGGGGGTAGAAAGGACAAAAAATGTTTTTTGACAAATTTAAAGTTTATGAAACTACATTTGCTGGCAGACCTCTTGTTATCGAAACAGGAAAAATGGCTCAACTTGCAAATGGTGAGTGTTTAGTTCGCTATGGCGAAACAACAGTTCACGTAGCAGTAGCAGCAGCTACAAAACCAAGAGACGGAGTTGACTTCTTCCCACTTTCAGTTGATTACGAGGAGAAACTATACTCAATCGGAAAAATCCCTGGCTCTTTCTTAAAAAGAGAGTCACGCCCATCTGACAAAGCTGTTTTAGTTTGTCGTATGATTGACAGACCAATCCGTCCACTTTTCCCAAAAGATATGAGAAATGATTGCTCAATCGTTTGTACTGTTATGTCTGTTGACACTGATTGTTCACCAGAAATCGCAGCAATGGTTGGTACTTCTATTGCTCTTTCAATTTCTGATGTGCCTTGGAGTGGCCCTATCAGTGGTATCTCTGTTGGCTTGATTGACGGCGAGTTTATCATGAACCCAACACTAGAGCAAAGAGCTGTTTCAGAAATGGCTGTAACTGTTTGCTCAACTTCAGACAGAATTGCTATGATTGAGGCTAATGGTAAAGAAATTCCTGACGATGTTATGTATGACGGAATTATGGCAGGCCATGCTGAAAACCAAAAAATCATTGAATTTATCAAAGGTATCCAAGCAGAGGTTGGTAAAGAAAAATTCTCTTACCCATCAAATGAGCCAGACGAAGAAATGTATAACGCTGTTAAAGAGTTTGCAATTGAGGACATCAAACTTGCTCTTGATACAGATGACAAACTTGTACGTGACGAAAGACTCAAACCAATTTATGAGGCTGTTCATGCTAAGTTTGACGAAGTTTATGAGAATGCTGCTAAAATTGATGAGTGCTTATATAAAACACAAAAATATGTTGTTAGACGTTGGCTTTTAGACGAGCAAAAACGTGTAGACGGCAGAAAAATGGACGAGATTAGACCTCTAAACGCTGAAATTGATTTAATCCCAAGAGTTCACGGTTCTGGTATGTTCACAAGAGGACAAACTCAAGTTCTAACAATCGCTACTCTAGGTTCAATTCGTGACGAGCAAATGCTTGATAGTATTGACGAAGAAACAAGCAAAAGATATCTTCACCACTACAATTTCCCATCTTACTCTGTTGGCGAAACAAAACCATCAAGAGGACCAGGTAGACGTGAAATTGGCCATGGTGCACTAGCTGAAAAAGCTCTAATTCCAGTTCTTCCAAACGAAAAAGAATTCCCATATACAATCAGACTTGTATCAGAAGTTTTATCTTCAAACGGTTCAACTTCTCAAGGTTCAATCTGTGGTTCAACACTTGCACTTATGGCTGCTGGTGTTCCAATCAAAGCTCCAGTAGCTGGTATCTCTTGTGGTCTTATCACAGAGGGTGATAGATGGATGACTATGATTGATATTCAAGGACTAGAAGATTTCTTCGGCGATATGGACTTTAAAGTTGGCGGTACTAAAAAAGGTATCACAGCTATCCAAATGGATTTAAAAATTTCTGGTCTAACTCCAGATATGATTAAAACAGCTCTTGAAACAACTCACGAAGCTAGAAATTATATTCTTGATGATATCATGAGCCCAGTTATTGCAGAACCAAGAACACATCTTTCTGAATATGCTCCAAAAATGCTTTCTACAAAAGTTCCTGTTGACAAAATCCGTGAGGTTATTGGTTCAGGTGGTAAAGTTATTCAAAAAATCTGTGCTGAATGCGATGTTA
>JAWXUN010000184.1:0-4064 GCA_044426425.1 Clostridia bacterium
ACTAAGTGGCATAAATCCTGCCAAAAGCTCTAAAAATCCTCGCTAATACGAAAGTATTAGCTGTGGTTTTTAAAACTTCTGACAAAATTTCTGCTCACTTATTTATAAGCCTAATAATAAGCAAGTTGCTATATTTAAGGTTTTTATTTGATTATAGGAGAAAGTTTTAGAAAAACAGAAAGGCATGAGCTAAGTACATAAACAAATTGCTTCATTCAGTTTTGTACAACGAACATGATGTGTGATAAAAACGGAAACTAAAACTCTGAAACCTGCAAAACATAATAATATAAAAATAATACTAATCAGTTCAATAATTGGCATTGTAGCTGGCATAGTCACCGTTCTATATCGCTTTTCGCTTACAAGGGCAGAGGATTTGTCGTTTTTTATATACGATTTTGTTGCGAATAACAAAATATTTATACCAATACTATTTATCTGTCTTGCTATAATAGGATATCTGATAGGTGTTTTGGTTAAAAAATTTCCACTCATCTCGGGCAGTGGTATTCCACAGGTAAAGGGAGAAATACTTGGCTATATAAAAGGCACTTGGCTTGGAACGCTTGTTATGAAATTTATTGCAGGAACAATTTCGATAATTGCAGGCTTATCACTTGGTAGAGAAGGTCCATCTATACAACTTGGTGCCTGTGTTGCACAAGGTATTTCTTCTAAACTAGCCAAAAATCAGAGCGACAAAAAGATATATACTGCGAGTGGTGCAAGTGCTGGTTTGGCAGCTGCTTTTAATGCACCAATGGCTGGAGTTATGTTTGCACTAGAAGAAATTTTTAAATATTTTTCTCCAATGGTTCTTTTGTCAACAATGGTTTCTGCTGTTTTTGCTGACTATATTTCAAAAATATTTTTTGGAACAGATACAGTTTTTCATTTTGATATTACTCAAAAAATTGATATTATGCACTATTGGATTATAATTTTGCTCGGAATAGTTTTGGGCTTTTCTGGTGTAATATATAATTTTTGTTGCGTTAAATCTCAAGAAATATATAAAAAAATTAAGTTTAAAAACCCTACACTTAAATTTTTGATACCATTTATATGTGCCGGTATTTTGGGACTAACATTTCCGATAGTCTTGTGTGGTGGGCACAGTGTGGTTACAGAGCTAGACATAAGTGCAAGCATAATTTTTTTGTTAGTTGTATTTGTTATAAAATTCCTTTTTTCAATGATAAGTTTTGGTTCTGGTGCACCAGGAGGAATATTTTTTCCGCTTTTGGTTTTGGGTTCAATAATAGGAGCGATTTTTGCAAAAATTTTCATTCCTATCATGGGTATGAGCGATGCAGTTTTCTATAACTTTGTCATTCTTGCTATGTGCGGATATTTTGCTGCAATAGTCAGAGCACCACTCACTGGCATAATTTTGCTAGTAGAGATGACAGGTTCATTCTCTCAAATTTTGCCACTTATAGTAACTTCTGCTGTTGCTTATGTAGTTGCAGAAGAGCTAAAAAGCAAGCCTATTTACGAATTGTTATTAGAAAATTTGTTGAAAAGCCGTGGAGTTCACAAAGAGCCAGAAGATAACAGCAAAATACTACTAGAAGCAGTTGTTCATTTTGGTGCAAAGATTGACAACAGACCTGTTAAAAATGTGTTACTTCCAGAAAAATGTTTGATTATTTCAATAAAACGTGGCAACTCAGAGATAACACCAAACGGAAACACAATTATTCTTGCAGAAGATTATTTGACGATTATTGCGGACGCATCAAAAGAAAAAGAAGCTAGAGAGTGTTTAGAAAAAATGGTAACAAGATAATATATTATCAAATTGTAAAAAAAAGACTCTCATTCCTTGCAAATTGCATATTTTTGTGATAAAATAGGATATATATAAATTTAAAATCTTGTAAAGGAAAAATTGTTATGAATGACGATAAAAAATTTAATAATTCTGGCAATGAATTTAATAATAGAAATAGAAGCTTAGATGAAGATGATTTTTTTGATAATTATATAATCGCTGAAACACAAAAAGCTATCAAACCTAAAAAGAGAAGACTAGACGAAAACGGAAATCCAATTCCTCCGAAGAAGAGAAGACTAGACGAAAACGGAAATCCAATTCCGCCGAAGAAGAGAAGACTGGACGAAAATGGAAATCCAATTCCGCCTAAAAAGAAAAGACCAGAGAACCCAGAGCTTTTAGTCGCTGCTGAAGAAACTAAAACAAAACGATATATACCTGCTGACAACTCACGAAACAAAACTGTCGAAAAAAATAAGAAGCATCAACATATAGAAAAAACAGCTGTCAGTTCAGCTAATAAGGCTCAGAAAAATTCAAAACGCTCTAATAATTCTGCAAAGAAAAAAAGCAATATTGTTTCAAATATTTTCCTAGGTGTTTTTGGTGCTGTTTTTGCCGTGTCTTTATATATGATAATTTCTTATTATTATACATCATTCCAAGAGCAAGCTAGTTTTAATGAACTTTCTGATTTTATTAAAAACGCAAGTGAAAACATTGATTATGATAATCTTGATTTAAGCAATTTAGATATAGAGTATACAGATGAAGTGGAAGAAATTGATCCGCAAATTGCAATAGACGCAAGTATTCTCGCAGCTTACCAAAGTTTGCACGAAGAAAATAACGATATGGTTGGCTGGATACAAATTGAGGGAACTAATATAAATTATCCTGTTATGCTCACAGAAAATGACCCTGAATATTATATTCACAGAAGTTTTGATGATGAGTATTCGTATGCAGGTACACCGTTTATTGGCGAAGGTGCAACTGTTTCTCCAAACAGTGACCACATGGTTATATATGCTCATCACATGAAAGATGGGTCGATGTTTGCAGATTTGATGGATTATGCAAGAGTTGACGGCTTTTGGCAAGAGCACACAGAAATAATTTTTGACACATTAGACGAGCGTGCTGTTTATGAATTATATGGAATTTATGCGATTGATGTTTCAGTAAGCAATGGGCATTATGATTTTTATAATCAGCTAAACTTTGACGACGAGAGTAGTTTTAACAGTTTCTTGGAAAATATGGATAGATATAGCATTACAGATGATATCAATACAACGGCAGAGTATGGTGACCAATTTATCAGTTTGGTTACTTGTAGTTATTTTTCAGATAATGGCCGTCTTGTTGTTTTAGCAAAAAAAGTAACAGAATAAAAATAAAAAAATGTCATTGGATACAAGTTCCAATGACATTTTTTGTTATTTAAGGAAGATTTTATAATCGCATTTTTTCTCAATTTTCATAGATTTTAAATATTTTTCTTCTTTTGGAATCCAAATTTTTTTAAAGTTTTTATAGTTTTCTAAGCCATTGCGTTTGATTATTCTTTCTTTTTGCAAAGCTTTGTCAACATCACAAAAAATCTTTAAATCAAAAATATCATCAAATTCAGGGCGGAGGGAATAAGCCCCCTCAACTATAACAGCCCTGTTTGTATTTATGTTAATACTTTTTGTGAATGTCATAGTTTTGCAGTCGAATTTTTTATAAGAAAAGTTTTGTTTCTTTTTTAGATTAATAATAACTTCGCAAAATAGTCTTTCGTAATGAATGTTTCCGCCAATTTCACTCAATCGCTCCTTGGTTCTAAGCTCTAGGGGCAAGAAAAAGTCGTCTAAATGTACAACATCAAAGTTGAATTTTTCAGAAATTTCTTGTGCAAAAGTTGTTTTTCCTGAACCACAACGACCATCAAGTGCTATAATAAAAAAATCTTTTTCGCTTAATAAATTTAATATTTTATCAAAAATTTCTTCTTTAGATATTTGATCCAACTGCTTGATAAGGCAACACCTTCGCTCTTTGTAAAATTAAAATAATGCTAGGAATTAACACAAGTTGTAGAATTATTCCTGGAATTGCGGTTAACAAAGCACCAGAAATAAATATTGATATTGTAAAAACAGATGTGCCTTGAATGCCATAAATAATCATAGATGCAAGACCCCAAACCAGTCTGCCTGCAATCATTGCAGAGATTAACGAAATGAATATTGATATAGGTTTTTTTGGCAATTTGCTATACAAAAGTCCGACA
>JAWXUN010000185.1:0-4061 GCA_044426425.1 Clostridia bacterium
AATATGTTTATAAATACAACTACCCTGTAATTCAAGATACAATTGCATCAACAGTTTATGCAAGAAGTATCGGAAAAGGTGTTGACGGCAACGCACCAGAACTTTTTCAAAACGAATTAGCCGCTCATATAATTTGCGGTGGAACAGATGTATCTTGCCACGAAACAACGACAAAAGCTGAAGCAATAGAAAAATTACGCTACGGTGTTTATATGCTTATGCGTGAGGGTTCAACTCAAAGAAATATGTCCGAATGTATACGTGCTATCACTGAAGAAGGTTTGGATTCTCGCCGAGCAATTCTTGCAACAGACGATATGTTAGCCGAAGATATTGCAAAAACTGGACACATGAATGATATTATAAGAAGAACAATTAAACAAGGAGTTACACCAGTAGAAGCTATACAAATGGCAACAATCAACCCAGCAACATGGCTTGGCCTTTCAGAAATTGGCGTATTAGCTCCGGGTAAATTAGCAGATATTGCTATTATCACCGGCGAACTTTCGGACATTGAAGTTACAGAAGTTATTCTAGGTGGTAAAATAGTTGCAAAAGATAAAGAATTGCTAATAGATTTACCTAAATATACATATCCTGATACAGTTAAAAAATCAGTAAAAAGAGAGATTTTAACTGCTGATGAATTAAAAATTTCTTGTGAAAAAGAAAAAGTAAAAATCAATTGTATTGGTTTAATTTTAGACCAAAATTTAAGCGATGCACTAGTTGAAGAAATGGACACTCAAAATGGTTTTGTACTGCCAAAACTAGAAGAAGACTTGTTAGCTATTGTAAATGTAGGCAGACATGGTCAACGTGATATCGGCAAAAGTTTTGTAAAAGGCTTTAAAATGAAAAATGGTGCATTTGCTGAAAGTGTAGCACATGATACTCACAATATAATTGCCGTTGGTACAAACTATGACGACATTGCAGTTGCAGTAAACCGTGTAATTGAACTTCAAGGTGGACTAGCTTTAGCAAAGGACGGCAAAATTGTTGGCGAAATGGGCTTACCAGTTGCTGGACTAATAACAGACGAATTAACAGCTCAAGAACTAACAGAAAAAATGTCAGAATTAACAGATATAGCAAAAAACACATTGGAATGTGAGGCTCACGCACCATTTATGCACTTAGCATTTCTTGCACTTACTACATCTCCAAAATGGAAACTAACAGACAAAGGTGTTGTTGATGCAAATAACTACTGCGTTATTCCAACAATTGCTGAATAAATATTTGAAAAGGAAAATTATTATGAACTACAACGAAAAATTTGAACTAATCGACTTATCACAAGAAATTTATCAAGGTATGCCTGTTTTTGGTATGCATCAAAAAACTTTTTTCATGCTAAACCAAGACCACGAAACTAACATGAAGCAAACAGGTTCTAAAACATTAGGTTTTGCTGCAAGAAATATGCTTATTTCAGAGCATGGTCCAACTCACTCAGATGCTGTTTGGGAGTATAATCCAGACGGTCCAACAATTGATAAAATGGATATGAGGTTGTTTTGGGGCAGTGCAATTTGCATTGATTTAACTCACATTAGATACCCTGATTATATCACAAAAGAAATTTTGGAAGAAGCTGTTGCTAAATCAGGACTAGAAATACAAAAAGGAGATATCTTCTTAATGTATACAGGTCATTGGAACAGAACTTATGCAGTTGGAGATATAGAGGGTTACAAAAACGAATATACAGGTGTTGACTACGAAGCAGCTGAATGGCTTGCTAAACAAGGTGTTGTAAACATAGGTGTAGACTCATCAGCTATCGACCAAACTCCAGACGATTTAGATTTTTCTGGTCACTGGGTCTGCGGAAAATATGGTATGACTAACACAGAAAATCTTTGTAATCTTGACAAATTAGCTGGTAAAAGATTTTTCTACATGGGACTACCTCTAAGAATTAGAGATGGTTCTGGTTCACCAGTTAGAGCTGTTGCATTAGTAGAAAAAGATTAAGGAGGAACAGATTATGCCAACAATAAAAGAAACTATAATAGTTCCACCATATTCAGCTAGAAGTATCAAAGTTTTAGCTGGTGAAACTCTTAGAATTACTGACCTGGACGGAAAACAAGTAGGCGATTTTGTTTGTTTTAACGCAAACGACACAAGTGAACACGTTTCGCCTGTTCACATGAGATCATCTCTTTCAAGTATTAGACTAAAAATCGGAGATTATTTATTCTCTAATATCCGTGACCACCTGATGCAATTCACAGCAGACACAGTTGGAAAGCACGATTTCTTCTTCCCTGCTTGCGACTATTACAGATACAAAGTTGATTTTGGTGTTGAAAATCACCCAAACTGTAAAGATAACCTTATCATGGCACTTAAAGAATATGACATAATTACAGATACACCACCAGACCCAATAAACTGGTTTATGAATAATAACATGGACGATAATGGCGACTACACAATTCAAGAACCATTGTCAAATGCAGGTGACTATATAGAATTACTAGCAGTAAAAGATTGTATCTGTGCCCTTACAACTTGTAGCCAAGATTTTGTTCCTGTAAACGGAAACGACTTAAAAGTCACAAGATTACAACTTCAAGTAATTATTAACGATTAAGGTATCAATTTTTATGGATAAAAAACAGCAAGCCAGTTATATTTTAACAGAACTTATCAACACTAACACCGTCAACCCAGACGGAAACGAACTAAATCTCGTAAAAAAAATACTAGAGATTTTAGATATTAATGAGGATTTATACACAATTCTATACCATGGTGACAATCGAGCAAGTTTGGTTATTGATGTAAAAGGAACTGAAAAAGAAACTATATCTTTTTGGGGACACCTTGACACAGTGCCAATAGCAGATGCTTCACTTTGGAATACCGACCCACTAAAAGCAACTTTTAAAGGTAATATAGTTTACGGACGTGGAACTACGGATATGAAAGGTGGCTTAACAGCCATGCTCATGCTCTGTAAGGAAGTTTTGAAAAACAAACAAAGCGTATCAACTAGATTTATTTTTACAGCTGATGAAGAGCTTGGCGGAATAGGCATATCTGCAATAAAAGAAAATTCTTACCTAGACGATATTGATTACGCTGTTATTGCAGAACCTAGCGGATTAGAAGTCGGTGTGTGCGAAAAAGGTGCAATTTGGATTAAACTAATGGTCACTGGCAAAAGCTCTCACGCTGCCAACCCAAGCCACGGAGTTAACGCACTAGAATATTCTTTTGAGATTTTTAAAGAGATTAAAGAACAGATAAAAAAAACATTTTCTTCTCACCGATATTTAGGAGAAGTTTCTTGTTCTGCAACAATCAGTAAATCAGGAGTATCTGTTAATATAATACCTGATTACGCTGAACTTTTCATAGATATACGAAGCGTTCCAGTTGTAAAAAACGCTAATAAAATAATTGGAAAAACTATAGAAAAAGTTATTAATACTTATAACAAAAAGAACAATATTTTAAATGCTGTTGCAAAAATAACACAAAACAAACCTGCTATTGAGTCCACCGAAAACAACAAATTATATAATTCTCTAAAAGATATTTATAAAAAAGAAAATAGAGAATTTAAAAAAATCGGTATAAACTTTTTCACAGATGTAGCAATAGGATTAAACGACACAGATATCCCCTTTGTTATTTTAGGTGCTGGCGAAATTACCCAATGCCACACAACAAACGAACATATAAATATAAACGATGTAGTAAAAGCCTTTGAAATATACCTGCAACTTGTAAAATCAATTTAAAAGAAACTCCCTCAAATTTTTGGGGGAGTTTCTTTGCGAGTAATTTTGAATAGAACGGACAAATTTGTCCATACGGATAAAAATATCCATAATTGATAAATCTAAATTAAATGATTATAATAATATTATCAACTAAAAAAATTTTTGGAGGTATCATTATGGATATATTAAACGCTTTAAAAACTCGCTACTCTACAAAAGAGTTTGACAACACAAAAAAACTAGGAGAAAATCAAATTTCTGAACTAGAAGATTTATTACAACTTTCCCCATCTTCTACAAATATTCAACCAT
>JAWXUN010000186.1:0-4006 GCA_044426425.1 Clostridia bacterium
ACAGCGGAAAAGTTGCAAATTACTGCATTAAAGCAGACACAACTCTTAGTTTTACCTCCGCAAAACCTGTCAATATCCTAAAGCCATCGGCTGAAATGTGCGGAAAAACTTTGGTTGCCCAAGTTGGCATATCAAAGGATATTATAGACTCTTTGCCTGCGAGTTTTTCTATAACAAAAGAACAAGCTGTAAAAAATATGTTCAAAAAAAGAGACCCGCTTTCTCACAAAGGAATGTACGGAAAATTGCTTATGTTCTGCGGTAGCTACGGCATGGTTGGTGCTGGGATTATGGCGGCTCGTGGGGCACTTCGCTCTGGCGTGGGACTTTTGAACATGGTTGTGTCAAAGGAATGTTATCCGATTATGGCGACTGCTGTGCCAGAGGCGGTTTTTACGATAATGGACGATAGCAACGAAGAAACGATAAAGAAAAGCAGTGAAAAACTTTTTGCTGCCATAAATTCTGCAACTGCCTGTGTTATCGGTTCTGGACTTGGTGAATACACAGAAAAATATCTGCCAACGGTCATAAAATTTGCAAATGCTCCACTTGTTTTAGATGCGGACGCACTCAGGTTTTTGTCAGAAAATCTTGAGCTGTTAAAAGAGAGAAACGCAGAAATTGTTATAACGCCACACCATGGCGAAATGGCAAAACTCTGTAAAAAAACAACAGAACAAATCTATGTTGACAGGCTTTTGATTGCAAAACAATTCTCTCAAGAGCACAAAATTCTTACAATTTTAAAAGGTGCAGGAACAGTTATCGCAAGCGACGACGGCGAGATAAAAGTGAACACAACAGGTAACGCTGGCATGGCAACTGGCGGAAGTGGCGATGTGTTGGCAGGCATGATAGGCTCGCTTTTGGCACAAGGTTTGTCGCTGAAAGACTCAGCAGTGGCAGGTGTGTATATCCACGGAAAAGCTGGAGATATCTGTGCAGAAAAATTGTCACAAATCTCTATGTTGCCAACTGATTTAATCGAAGCATTGCCAGAAGTTTTTAGCGAAATAGAAACAAAAATATAAGGCACACAATCTGTGATTTTGCATATAATATTATTATCAAAGGAAAATAAAAAATTCTTGATATGTTTAATTTAAGTTTAAACGGCAAGAATAAAAGTACAATAATATTATGGAGTGTGAAAGCAGTGAATATAAAACGTGGTGACATTTTCTATGCTGATTTAAGCCCAGTGGTTGGCTCTGAACAAGGTGGAGTCAGACCTGTTTTGATAGTTCAAAATGATGTTGGAAACAAATATAGTCCAACTGTGATAGCAGCGGCGATTACTAGTCAAAAAGCAAAGACAAACTTGCCAACGCACATAGAACTTGGTTCGGTGCAAACTGGTTTGCAAAAAGACTCAATTGTTTTGCTAGAACAAATTAGAACGATTGACAAACACAGGCTAAAAGAAAAAATGGGTTGCTTAGACGACGGTTCAATGAACAAGGTTAACCAAGCAATTGGGATAAGTTTTGGGCTTTAGGATACATAAATCCTAAAGCCCCTTTTGTTGCTACAAATTGCTAGCAATTATCTTAAATTTTTAAAAAAACCACGCAAAAGACTGGCACATTCAGCCTCCATAAAACCACGATATATCAATATTTTTTTAGATTTATTCATTTTGGTTAAATCGACAGCACTGCCAAGTGCTCCGCCAATTCGGTCGTGTGCTCCAAAAATAACTCTTTTAATTCTTGAGTTGATAATAGTGCCAGTGCACATAACACATGGCTCCATGCTCACATATAAATTAGCACCACAAAGTCGCCAATTACCAAGATTTTTACAAGCCATTTTTATAGCTAAAACCTCTGCGTGTGCCGTGGGGTCTTGCAGTTTTTCTGTTTGATTGTGGCCAAAGCCAATGATTTTGCCGTCTAACTCGACGATAGCACCAACTGGAACTTCACCTTGCTCTAAAGCTAAATGGGCAAGCCGAAGACATTCGAGCATAAACTCGTTTTTTGGCAAAAATTCTGTTATCATATAGCCGCCACCGACATAATAGCAATTGTTAGGCAGGTTAAAACCAAAACAATTGTGCATGGGTTTAAGATTGCAGCAGAAAATTTTGTTCCTGCACCAATAAAGCCATAAGCATTGTTTTTTGGCAGATTAATTTGCTTTTTCATTATTAAAATTATAAAAGCTATCAGACCGAGAACTATTGGTGTATAGAACAAAATCAGCTGAATAAACAAGCCAAAATCGCTATCGCCATAATAGCTATAAACAATTGTCATAGTGACAGAGAAAAAGTTGTTTAAAAAGTGAATTATAACAGAATACCACAAATTTTTTGTCTTTACATAGATAAATCCCATAACTAGTCCAGCGACAAAAGTGACGATTATAACCATCAAGTCCATGTGCAAAAGAGAGAAAATAAGTGAGGAAATGATTATTGCAAAGGCATTGCCAAATCTTTGTAATTTTTTTAGGAATATTCCTCTAAGCACAAATTCTTCGACAAGTGCTGGCACAATAGCAACAGAAAAATAAAGAATTATAATTCCAGAAATTGTGTATGGCACATCTATGCTTTGACTAGTCACTTGATAACCCATCTGATAAAAAAGTTCGGTTAAAATATTAACAGGAATATTTATAAAATAACAACAGCCAAGCCCCGCTAGGACAAACAAAGCTCCATAGCTTTTTGTTTTTTCAAAGCAGAGTAAGTCAGAAATTTTTTCGCCTTTCGCCTTAATATAAATGAAAAAAGGCAAGGCGAGTGACATAAAAGAGGCAATGCCTGTCCAAGCATAATAATACTCAGAAAGGAACAAAACTTGATAATTTTGAACAGAAAGAAACATAGACAAAAAATTCATCATCAAACTGGTTAAAAGACTGCCGACGAAAAAGAAAATCATGGCAAAGTTAAGCCAGTTAGTTTCGCTTGATATAGCCTTTTTTGCAAGTTTTTTTCTAGTTATATATCCGTGTTTTTGGTCGAGAACAATCTCGTTAGCAAAAGCGTTTTTTTGTTGCTTTTCATCGTAATTATACATTGGATTACCTTTCTTTTTTTATTTCATCAAACTACAAATTTTGTTTGAGAAATCAACTGGGTCTTCTACTGGCAAGCCCTCAATCATAAGTGCTTGTGTGTACAAAATATCTGCATATAGCTTAACTTTTTCTTTGTCTGTTTCAAATAGATTTACGAGTGAATTAAAGACTGTGTGGTTTGGGTTTATCTCCAAAACTCTTTCTGCCTTGATTTTTTCGTTATTATTTGGCATTGCGTTAAGAACTTTTTCCATCTCTATGCTGATGTCGCCTTGTGCGGATAGACAAACAGGGTGAGATTTAAGTTTTGTAGATAAAACAACGTCAGAAACCTTGTCTTGCATTGCGTCTTTCAAGAAATTGAAGAGGTCTTGGTTGTCTGTTTTCTTTTGCTCGTTCTCTTTTTTCTCTTCTTCACTCTCTAGGTTGAGGTTTTCGGAAGAAATGTTTTTAAACTTTTTGCCCTCGTATTCCTCAAGCATTTTTAGTGCAAATTCGTCAACATTATCTGTTAGATACAAAATTTCAAAGCCTTTTTCTTTTACCAATTCTGTTTGTGGGAGCATAGCAATTCTTTGTGTTGTTTCGCCACAAGCATAGTAAATATCCTCTTGTTCGGCTTTCATATTTGCTACATATTCTGAAAGGCTAACAAGTTTTTCTTCGTTAGAAGATGTGAAAAGAACCAAGTCTTTTAGTGAGTCTTTGTTAACGCCATAGCCGTTATACATTCCAAATTTTATTTGTAGTCCAAAACTTTTGAAAAATTCTTCGTATTTTTCACGGTCGTTTTTAAGCATAGATTTTAATTCTGATGCAATTTTTTTCTCAAGTCTTGTAGCAATTAATTTTAGTTGTCTGTCGTGTTGTAACATCTCTCTGGAGATATTGAGTGAAAGGTCTTGTGAGTCTACCAAGCCTTTTACAAAGCTGAAATGGTCTGGGAGTAGGTCAGAGCATTTTCCATAAT
>JAWXUN010000187.1:0-4003 GCA_044426425.1 Clostridia bacterium
ATATTATAATTTATTTAGAAAAATATAGTTTATAAAACAATATATAATTAAGAAATCGCAAGATTTCCGCTACAACTCTTCACTCTTCACTTTTACTTATTACTTAAGTTACCAACTATGGGATTGTACCCTCCCTTTTTGAATTTCAAATTATTTTGTAATTGTTCCGTCTAGATCCCAAAGATCTTCCCAGCTTGTAGCACCTTCCCATAGGAAAACTTGACCTTTGATTAAACGGCAGTTTTTATCAGCAGATGCTAATTTTGCCATTTCTTCATCAGTTAGTGGGTCTTCTGTTGTTGATTTAAGGTTGCTTAAATATTCCGCTTCGTATACTGAGAAAGGAATTGGAATAGAACCTCTTTGTACTTGCCATTTTAGGCAGATAACTGCTGGGTGAACTCCGTGAGCTTTAGCAACTTCTACAACTTCTGGCATTTGAATGTCAACAACATCGTCTTCTGTTTTATCTCTGTCAGGTCTTGTTGGGCTACCGATTGGGCAGAAACCGATTGGTTGAATTCCTTTAGCAACGATATAGTCAAACAATTCTTTTTGTTGGAATGATGGGTGCATTTCCATTTCAATAGCTGTTGGCATGATTTTTACTAGTGGCAAAATAGCTTCTAGTTTTGGAATTGTCATGCTTGAAAGACCGATTGATTTGATTAAGCCCATTTCTTGTAGTTTTTCCATTTGTCTGTATGTTGACATGAAAGCATCAATGCTAAATGGTGTTGAATCTGGGTTTCTTGCATCGCCATCGCATCCTGGTGCATGGTAGTTAGCAAAAGGCCAGTGAATAAAGAAACAATCGATATAATCTAATTGTAAATCTTTGAGTGTTTTAGCTAGTGAAAGCAAAACATCGCCTTTTCCGTGTTGGTCGTTCCATACTTTTGATGTGATATGAAGTTCTTCTCTTGTAACTTTTCCTGAAGCGATAGCCTCTGCGAAAACTTTACCGATTTGATCCTCGTTTCCATAGACTGCTGCACAGTCAAACATTCTGTATCCAACATCAATTGCACCTGCAACTGCTCCTGAAATTTGATCTGGTGTGAAACGGTCTGAACCGAATGTTCCCATGCCCATGCAAGGAATTTTTTCGCCTGTGTATAGTGTTCTTTGTGGAACAATACTTGGGTTAATTACTTCTGACATTTTAAACTCTCCTTTTTTTATTTAGATTTTGTAAGCCTTGCAAAGAGGTGTAACTCTCTCAAGGTCTTCTTTTTTATATGTGCCTGTTCCGAGTGAAAGTGCGTTAGCTGTTGAAACTGCAACTGCATAAGCAATTGTTTTTTCCATTGACCAACCTCTGCTTTGTCCCACTGCAAAACCTGCTACCATGCTGTCGCCACAGCCAACTGTGTTAACAACAGGGATGTCTGGTGTTTCTCCCCTGTAAACGCCATTTTCTGTTACAACTAAAACGCCATCTTTTCCGAGTGATACAGCAACATTTTTAGGGCCAATTGCTCTAATTTTGTGTGCTGCTTCAATGATTTCGTCCATGTTGTCTATGTCTACATTGAGGATTTGTTTGATTTCGTCTGTATTTGGTTTAACAAGCCATGGGCCTGCCGCTAAAGAAACTTTTAGAGCATCGCCACTTGTATCAAGAATTACTTCTTTGCCAAATTCTTTTGCTATTTCGATTAGCGTTTTATAAAAATCAACTGGCAAGCCTTTTGGCATACTGCCACAGATTGTTACCATGTCAGCACTAGGCAATTTTGCCTTGTAATCTTCAATAAATTTTTTCATATCATCTTCTTTGATAACAAAACCTGGCTCTAAAAACTCTGTGCTTTTGCCTGTAACATTATCTCTGACATTGATACAGTTTCTTGTTTCGCCATCTGCAAAAGTGAAAGCAACATCTATGTTTTGGTCGTCAATTAAGCCTAAAAATCTCTCTCCAGCTTTTCCACCGACAAAGCCCATAGCAGTAACTTTTTCATCGCCAAGAGATGCAACTCTTGAAACATTTAAGCCTTTACCGCCAGCAGAATCGATAACTTCCAAAACACGCATAACTGTTTTTGGTTTCATTTCGTCAATGATATATTGTTTGTCTATTGCTGTGTTAAGTGTAACTGTAAGTATCATAAATCACACCTCTTATTCGTTTATAAGCATAACTTTGCCTTTTACTTGTGATGGATTTTTGTAAAGCATAAATGCCTCTTGTGCTTGTGACATTGGGTATTTAGCAAAAATTAGGCTTTGGTCGAATTTAAGTTGACCTGTTGCGAAATAGTGAGCTGTTAATTGCCACTCATCGCCTGGGAATGGAGCAGAATAACTCATCCAAGAACCTGTTAGCTTAAATTCTTTTCTGTTCATATTTTCCCACATTTTTGGTGTGAATGTCATGTCAACGTGTGGTGTTCCGATAAAGCAAACGCTTGCTTTGTTAGCAGCAACTTCAAAAGCCATGTGCATTGTTGGAACTTGACCAGCTGTTTCAAAAACATAGTTATATTTTCCTGTTTCTGGTTTTTCTGTTAGTGTGTTAACTGTGTAGTCAGCACCTAGCTTTTTAGCAAGAGCAAGTCTTTCGTCTGAAATATCAAAAACTGTTACTGTTTTTGAACCAAAAATTTTTGCCCATTGCATTGTGAAAAGACCGATTGTGCCACCGCCAAGGATAGCAACATCTCCGCCAGCTTTGTAGTCAGCACATTTGATACCGTGAAGAGCTACTGTTGATGGCTCGAACATTGCAGCTTGCTCATAAGGGATTGATTTATCGTATTTAACTGCGTTTATCGCTGGAAGAACAACATATTCTGCAAAGCTACCTTGTTCACGAGAACCAATAAAGCTGTAGTTTTTGCAAAGTGAATAGTTGCCTTGTTGACAATCTTTGCATTTCATGCATGGAAGAAGTGGAGCACCTGAAACTGTATCGCCAATTTCAAAATCCTCTACACCCTCACCGATTTCTACTATATCTCCAGAAAATTCGTGACCTAGAACAACTGGGTAAAAGTGAGCTCCGTTGTGTAATACACGAGGGATATCACTGCCACAAATACCTGAAGCTTTGATTTTAACTTTTACTGTACCTGGTTTTGTTACTGGTGTTTCAAAATCATCGTAACGTACGTCTTCATTACCATATAAAACTGCTGCTTTCATAAAATATGTCCGCCTTTCTTTTCCATACGATTATTATTTTTTCATTGTTTCTTTTAAGTCGTTATATAGCTCGAGATAAATCTCGTAAGCTTTGTTATAATTCTCTGCATTTTCTTCGTTTGGATTGTGCTCTCTTTTTGTTTTAACTGTTAAATCAACAGCCTCTTCAAAACTGTCGTACATTCCAGTTCCAACACCTGCCAAAATTGCAGCACCAAGTGCTGTTGCTGTATCTGATGATGGAACAGTGATTGTTTTGCCTGTTACATCAGCTTTTATTTGTGTCCACAAACGGCTGTTAGCAGCACCACCCATTGCACAAAGAACCTCAACCTTTGCTCCAGCTGTTTCAGCTATCTCAAGATTGTGTCTAAGTGAAAAGGCAACACCCTCCATAACGGCTCTTGCAAAATGGTCTTTTGTTTTTGAAAAATCAATTCCATAAAAAACGCCTTTTGCATTTGTGTCCCAAATTGGGCTTCTCTCGCCTGCTAGATATGGCAAGAACACCATTCCGTCAGACCCTGCACCGATTATTTCGGCACCTTTATCCATGTGATAGAAAGAGTTTCCGCCCTCTGTTTTTGCAATATCTCTTTCTTTGTGACAAAATTCTCTCTCGAACCAGTTAACAGCACCACCGCCACCAACTGTTCCGCCTTGTAGTAGCCACAAATCAGGAACAACGTGAGTTCCCATAATTAGTCTTATATCAGCTTTATAGCTATCAAGACAAATGCTCATTCCGCCAGCTTGACCGCCTTGCTCTTGAGTTTGTCCAGCTTTGATAACACCAGCACCCAAAGTTCCACAAGCAGCATCAAGTCCGCCAGCAACAACAGGAACACCAACT
>JAWXUN010000009.1:0-21659 GCA_044426425.1 Clostridia bacterium
TTTGTTAACAGCCTCGGCGTGGTCGTTGTTCTTATAGTCATTTTCATCACCACAATGAGTTTTTCGGTGCAAAGCTATGTTTATAATGGTATTCAACAAATTTTGATAAGCCGAAGTGACGAGCTTTTAAATGTCTTTGCAAGTTCAGGCACTTCTAGTTTTACAACAGTTTCTCGTGCATACATAGAAAATTTTCCGGATAAAAATGATATGGAAATTATGCTTATCTCAAAAACAGGAAATGTTTCAGTTACATCAACAGGTTTTCAGCCAGACCAAACACAGATAATGCCTGACTATGTGAGTGCACTTTCGTCTGATGTAAATTTTGGTTACTGGATTGGCGAGCTAGACACTGGCGAAAAAGTTATGGCTATAACAAGAGTTGTGAGAAATGAATATAATTCCGTAGAGGGTTCGCTTAGATATGTTGTTTCGATAACAGAGGCGGACGAACAAATCTTTATGTTTATATTGCTACTTATAACAGTGGGGCTTGGCATAACTTTGGCAATTACCTTTTCTGGTATTTATTTTGTTCGTTCAATTTTAACACCAGTTAGGCAGATAAGTGTAACAGCACAAAAAATATCAGATGGAAATTTTGATGTTCGTATAGAGAAATTTAAAGACGACGAGATTGGTCAGTTAATAGACACAATCAACATTATGGCAGAAGAACTTGGAAATTCTGAAAGAATGAAAAACGATTTTATTTCGTCTGTTTCGCACGAACTCAGAACTCCGCTAACAGCGATAAAAGGCTGGGCAGAAACGCTAGAGGTAACAGAGCAAGACGAGAAAACAAGAAAACAAGGAATGAATATAATTATCAAAGAGTCGCAAAGACTCACAGGAATAGTTGAAGAACTCCTAGATTTTTCAAGAATACAAAACGGAAGAATGAACTTGAACTTAGTAAAAACCGATGTTCTTGCAGAGTTAGACGAGGTGGTTTTTCTCTTTACTGAAAGGGCAAAATCAGAAGATAAAAAAATGATATACGATGATGTTGCGATTTTGTCACCAATTATGGCAGATATGAACAGGCTTAAGCAAGTTTTTGTCAACATAATAGACAACGCAATTAAATATACAGAAGCTGGCGGTCAAATAAAAATTGTAAGTTACGAAGAAAAAGAGCAAATTTTTATAGTAGTAGAGGATACAGGTTGTGGCATCGCAAGCGAGCATATACCGCATATTAAAAAGAAATTTTACAAAGCAAATCAAGTTGTGCGTGGTTCAGGAATAGGGCTTGCAGTTGCAGACGAAATTGTCGCACTGCACGGCGGAGAGCTAGAGGTGCAAAGCACTTTGGGCAAAGGAACAAAAGTTACAATAAGTTTGCCGATTATAGAGAAATAAAAAAGACAAAAAAGAAAGGTTATAAAATGAGTAAAATTACAAGTATTGGCGGACAAGCATTGATGGAAGGTATTATGATGCTTGGGCCAAAAAAAATAACCGCCGCTTTTTGCGACGAAAAAGGCGAGATAAGCAAAGAGGATATAGAATTTCACTTTACAAGAGAAAAATATCCAATTTTAGGAAAACCTTTTTTAAGAGGAATTTTCAACTTTGTTGATACAATGCGACTTAGCACAAAAGCGATGAATTTATCTGCGGATAAAATAGAAATAGAAGAGAGCGAGAGCAAGTTTGAAAAATGGCTAGAAAAAACTTTTGGCGACAAATTGATGAAAGTTGTAATGGCTTTAGGCACAGTTTTGGGACTTGCCCTATCTGTTGTTCTGTTTTTGTATTTGCCAATTGTGATTTTTTCTGGGATAAACATGGCTTTTGGAGGAAGCATAGAGCCGTCAAGGTCTTTGGTTGAGGGCTGTTTGAGAATGCTCATTTTTGTGATGTACATATTTTTAATATCACTAATTCCAGATATCAAAAGAGTCTTTATGTATCACGGTGCAGAGCACAAGACGATTTTTTGTTACGAAAAAGATTTAGAGTTAACAGTAGAAAACGTAAGAAAACAAAAGAGATTTCACCCAAGATGTGGCACAAGTTTTCTTGTAATTATGATAGTTTTGGGAATTATTGTGGGATTTTTCATTCCTTTTACAAACCCAATTTTGAGAACAGGAACAAAACTTTTAACAATTCCAGTTGTTGTTTCTGTGGGTTACGAGCTTATCAAACTCTGCGGAAAATACCAAAATATTCTAACCAAAGCAATTTCAACTCCAGGAATGTGGGTGCAACATTTGACAACTAAAGAGCCAGATGACAAAATGATAGAAACAGCGATTGTCGCTATGAAAAGTGTAATTCCAGAAAATGGAGAAGATATTGTAAGATAAAAAAGGAAGTTACTTATGAAAAAAATTAGCAATATAGCCATCTCACTGTGCATTTTTTTGTTTATTGTTTCTTTTGCTACTGTTGTCACTCTTAATTTTAGAACACTATATTATATAAATGTAGACAGCCAAAATTTGGCAGAAACAAGCGGATATAGCCAAGAAACTATCATAGAAAATTATGACATTTTAATTGATTACAACAGTATTTTTAACTTTTCAGAATTAGAATTTAACGGCTTAGAAATGTCAGACGAGGGCAAAATTCACTTTGAAGAGGTAAAAGCGATTTTTGTGGGAATACAAGTTCTTTTGATACTCACTTTTATCGGAACAGTTTTTGGTGTATATAAAAAAATAAAGCAAAAAGATTTTGATTTTTTACTGATGTCGTCAGTTATAACCATTGTTTTGCCAGTGGTTCTCGGCACGATTATTGCAATAAATTGGCAGTGGTGTTTTATCACTTTCCACAAAATTGCATTTAGAAACGACTATTGGATTTTTGACCCAATAAAAGACCCAATTATCACGCTTTTGCCAGACAGCTTTTTCATGCAATGTGCAATAATGATAGTCAGCATAATTTTGCTAATCAGTGCAACAATGTTGGTTTTTTGGCTAGTTAAAAAAAACAATAAAATTAACGATACAATTATAAATTAGCAAGAAAGGCAAGCCCTGTCTTTGTGGACTTCCGCAAAAAAAGATAGAGGCGAGAGATTTAAGATGAACAAAATCGAACAAGGTAGGCCTCGTGCAAATACAAAAAAACCTGTGCCACATAACCCAAATCAAAGGCGAAAGAAGAAAAATACGCAGGATTTAATTCTTTTGATTGTGATTATTGCAATAGTGATAACTGTAATAACTTTGATTGTTTTGGGGTTTAACACACTTATAAATGGTTCAAGTGAGGCTCAAGAAAACACCGAGAACACATCTTCTACACCAAGCTCTGTTCTTGGTGAATATGCAAATCTTTCGTCAATGGAATTTGCAGAAGCTGTTTCCAGAAACGATGTAGCACCATATCTGCCAACCCCAACCCCAAGCCCAGCAGAAGAGAATTCAATCGAGGGTGAGGAAGTTGGTGTGTTTGGTTCAATGGTAACAGTTGGTGATTCTGGGTACGAATATTATAAATACGACCAAACAACTGTTGAGTCTTTTATCTCGGCTGTTAACTCAAGCATTGATAAAATCAGCACAGATGTAGAAATCACAACGATGATAATTCCGTCTGCCATAGACATAATGTTGCCACTTAGTTTCTTAGAAGAATACGACGATGCTACTTCTGACCAACAAAAGACAATAACATATATCAACAGCGAGATAAGCGATAGAGCCTTAACTTTGGATATTTACCCAATTATGAAAGCCTACTGCAACCAAGATATATACATGGAGCGTGACACAATTTGGACAAGTCTTGGTGCTTATTATGCGTCTACAACTTGGAAAAGTGCAAAAGGTTTTGATATCCCTTTGGTAACATCATATAGAGAGGGTTCGGCTGGCGAGCAAACAGGATACGTCACAAGATATCTTGGCACGTCTGCTGTGTCAGAACCAGAAGAGGTTACCTATCTAATTTCTGGATACGACCTTGAGCTCACCGACCCTTATGATGACGAGAGTTTGGGAGAAGAAGTTTCTGGAACAAGCATTTTTGCTGATGTGACAGAGTCTAGCACAAAGATGAATGTTTTCTTAGGCGGAACAGAAGCGGTTAAAGAGATAACAAACAACTCAAATGTAAACGGTGGAACAATTGTTATTGTTGGCGACTCTTATTCGTATCAACTCGCACCATTTATAGCAGAAGATTACTACAAAACATATCTGATTGACTATACAACATATAGTTCGGATTTAGCAGCTTTTGTTGAGAGTGTTGGTGCGACAGACCTTTTATATGCTTTTAAAATAAACGCAACAATTTCTAGCTCATCCATTTCAAGTATAGATTAATAAAATCTATAAGTATAAAATTAAAAAAACAACCCATCCTCTATTTATCAGTAAATTAATACATAGAGGATGGTTTTTTTATGAAACAATTTAACAAAATTTTATTCATGGGTTTTTTTCTAACAGTTCTTTTTTCTTGCTTAGACTTTGTAGCAGAAAGTGATGTTCTTAGCGACAAACTAATAAGAATGCACGTTAAGGCGAATTCGGACAGCGACTACGACCAAGAAATAAAGATTGAAGTAAAAGAAGAAGTGGCAATTTTCGCAGAACAAATTATGCTGGATTTTACAAATTTAGAAGATGCAGAAATTGCAATTTGCAAAAATTTGCTTGAGATAGAAGACATGGCGAACGAAAAACTTTTGGAACTCGGCACAGACTACACCGCAAAGGTGAGTTTTGAAGAAGAGTTTTTTCCAACAAGGGAATACGATACTTTCACATTGCCAGCAGGTTACTACAAGGCGTTAAAAGTGGATATAGGCGAAGCACAGGGGCAAAACTGGTGGTGCGTTGTTTATCCGACTTTGTGCACGGCAAGTTCTGTTGAGGACTGTTCAGAAACATTGAGCGATACAGAAATAGAAATAATAACAGAGAGTCCAGAGATATCGTTTTGGTTTTACGAATGTTATTTGCAAATCATAGAATTTTTCGGTGAAAAATAAAAATCTCTTTACAAGTGACACTTTTTGAGTTATAATAATAGAATAGATTAAATGCGTAGCGAGAAAAGTAAGTTTTTTGAATTGCAAGAGATAAAGGGTCAGAGGCTGAGAGCCCTTTTTTAGGAGAATTATCTGAAAATGCACTCGTCAGCAGGTAAAGGGAAATTAGTTTGTTTTAAAAAAAGTATCTTTGCACGTTTGTCAGCGTTAACGACAAAAAAGTTATAAACAGAAGTGGAACCGCGATTTTTCGCCTTCGTATGGATTTTGTCCGTGCGAAGGCTTTTTTGTATCTTAAAAGGGGGAGTAGTGTGTTCAAAAAATTAATAGCCGAGCTTGACGCTGTCATGGAGAGAGACCCAGCAGCAAGGTCAAGACTTGAGGTGTGCTTTTTGTATTCTGGTTTTAAAGCGATGAGGGCATACAGAAAAGCTAACTGGTGTTATCATCATAATCTAAAATTTTTGGCAAGATGGATTTCGCAAAGTGCAAGAAGAAAAACAGGCATAGAAATTCATCCAGCGGCGACGATTGGCAAAAATTTGTTTATCGACCACGGCATGGGTGTTGTTATCGGAGAAACAACAGAGATAGGCGACAACTGCATTATTTATCAGGGTGTAACCTTGGGCGGAACAGGAAAAGACCACGGAAAAAGACATCCAACTTTGGGGGATAATGTTTTAATCGGCTCTGGTGCAAAGGTTCTTGGACCATTCAAAGTTGGCAATAACGCAAGAATTGCAGCTGGTGCAGTGGTGCTAGACGAAGTGCCAGACGATGCAACAGCGGTTGGAGTTCCAGCAAGAATTGTCAGAGTTGCAAACAAAAAAGTTAACACAGAGCTTGACCAAATCCATTTTGCAGACCCAGTGGCTCAAGAAATGTGTAAAATGAGAATTACGATAGAAAATTTACAAAGACAACTAACGGAATGTGAAGAAGAGAAAGGATAGTCATGGGCTATAACAATCTATGTTAACAAATAGGTTGTTCGTAAAGCGTGGCAAGGTTACAAAATGAAAATATTTAATTCGTTAACAGGAAAAAGAGAAGAGTTTAAACCAATCGAAGAGGGCGTAGTGCGTATGTACACTTGTGGGCCAACGGTTTATCACTTTGCACATATCGGCAACCTCAGAACCTATATTATGGAAGATATTTTAGAAAAATTTCTTTCTTATGAGGGATACGATGTTAAACGTGTCATGAATATTACAGATGTTGGACATCTCTCTAGCGATGCCGATACAGGCGAGGACAAAATGCTTAAAGGTGCAAAAAGAGAGAAAAAATCTGTCATGGAAATTGCACAATATTATACAGATGCGTTTTTTGACGATTGCAAAAAACTTGGCATAAAAAAGCCAGAAATATGTGTTCCAGCAACATCTTGTGTGCCTGAATATATTCACCTAATCGAAACACTAATCGAAAAAGGTTATGCATATATAGCTGGTGGAAATATTTATTTTGACACAGCAAAACTAGATAAATACTATGCTTTTGGCAATTTTTCTGAAGAGGATTTAGCTATTGCAGTTCGTGACGATGTTGAGCAAGACGATAACAAAAAAAGCAAGGCAGACTTTGTTTTGTGGTTCACAAAATCAAAATTCGACGACCAAGAACTCAAGTGGGATAGCCCATGGGGCGTTGGATATCCTGGTTGGCATATCGAGTGTTCAGCGATTAGCATGAAATATCTTGGCGAGTATTTAGATATTCACTGTGGCGGTGTAGACAACGCCTTTCCTCACCACACAAACGAGATTGCACAAAGTGAAGCCTATGTTGGGCACAAATGGTGCAACTACTGGTTCCATGTTCTTCACCTAAACGACGCAAGAGGAAAAATGAGCAAGTCAAAAGGCGACTTCTTAACAGTTTCTCTTTTAGAAGATAAAAAATACAATCCATTGGCATACAGATTTTTCTGCTTACAAAGTCACTACAAAAGACCGCTTGCTTTCTCTTTTGAAAGTCTTGACAATGCGACTCAAGCTTATGAAAAACTGCTTACAAGAATTTCTAACCTAAAGGCAGAGGGCGAAGTTGACGAGTCTGCAAAAGCAACATGGAAACAAAAGTTTATAGATGCAGTTGGCAACGATTTAGCAAGTTCAATGGGAATTACCCTTATTTATGATGTGCTAAAAAGTGATGCAAACTCAAGCACAAAGCTTGCAATAATTGATGATTACGACAAAGTTTTGTCACTAGATTTAGTAAATTCGGCTAAAAAAATGGCAGAAGAAAAATCACACGACCTAAGTGCAGAAGAAGTTGCAGAAATAGAAAATTTGATTGCACAAAGAACAAAGGCAAGAGCAGAAAAAGATTGGGCAACAGCAGACAAAATTCGTGACGAGCTAAACGCAAGAAAAATCATCGTAAAAGATACCGCAGACGGCATAACGTGGACAAAAGCATAATTGAATAAAAAAGGAGGAAAAAATGAGAAGTTTAGAAGAATACAAAGAGCGATTTTATGAGATATATCACGAGCATATCAAAAGAGATGGCAACGAAAAATTCTTGAAATGGATTGAAAAAACTGACTTTTTCACAGCACCTGCAAGTTCAAAATTTCACTGTGCTTGCGAGGGTGGACTCTTAATGCACAGCGTGAATGTATACGAAGTGCTAAGAGAAAAATATTTTGAAGAAACAGATAACGAAGAAAGTTTTGCTATTTGTGCACTTTTCCATGACTTGTGCAAGGTTCAGTTTTATAAAACATCAACAAGAAATGTAAAAAATGACGACACAGGAAAATGGGAAAAAGTTCCGTTTTATATGGTCGATGATATGTTCCCTTATGGGCACGGCGAAAAATCTGTGTTCTTAATAGAAAGATTTATGCGTCTAAAAGTTGACGAGGCACTGGCTGTTAGGTGGCACATGGGTGGTTTTGACGATAGTGCAAAGGCTGGTTCGTTCTCTATGAGTGTAGCATACGAAAAATGCAGTTTCGCCGTAAAAATGCACCTAGCAGACATGGAGTCAACATATCTAAGAGAAAAAAATACTTCAGCAGTAAGAAGATAATTTTAAAAAAATAAAGGAGAAAAAAATATGTATTCATACAAAACAAGAGGCGTTTGTGCTAGAGAAATTAAAGTAGAGCTTGAGGGTGATGTTGTTAAAAGTGTTCAATTTGTTGGCGGTTGCAACGGAAACACAAAAGGAATTTCGGCATTGGTTGAGGGAATGAAAGTCAACGATGTTATCGCAAAATGCGAGAATATCACTTGTGGAACAAAAGCTTCTTCATGTCCTGCACAACTCGCTTTGGCACTAAAAGAAATAACTGAATAAATTTAATGAAATAGGAAAACGGACTCTCTTTCGAGAATCCGTTTTCCTAAAATCAAAACAGGAGGAAACAAAAAGTTAACTCATAATCAAATTTGGGTGACAAAGTTTTTTTCGATTTGTTCCAAACAACCACCCAAAAGTGGGTCTTTGTCATTGTAAAAAGTTACAAGTTTGAAACAATTGTTACAAGATAGTTATATTTTAACACAGATTTGTAATAATTGCAAGTAAAATTTGCGTAAATATATGTAAAAATATTGACAAAATTTTTGTATAGTTGTACAATAAATATGTGAAATAAACAAATCAACAGTTGTTGTATGATTTTTTAGAATTAAAACGAGTGGAGGAGTCTGAATGGAAAAGGAAAAGTTGATAGAATTGTTATCACTAGAGAATTTTGATGAATATTACAAAAAAGCTGATAATATTAAAAAAGAAATTTATGGAAATGTGGTAAATATCCGTGCCATAATAGAATTTTCTAATCACTGTCGTGCCGATTGCAAATATTGCGGACTCAATTGCCACAACAAAAAAATCAAGCGATACAGAATGGAGCCAGAGCATATAATTGAAACAGCAAGGCAAGCCTACGAAATTGGTTACAAAACTGTAGTAATTCAGTCTGGAGAGGACAAGTATTTCACAAAAGAGCTTTTGGGCGAGATAATTAAAGAGATTAAAAAAACAGGAATATTCGTCACACTAAGCAGTGGAGAGATGAGTTTTGAGGATTATAAATATCTCAAAGACTGTGGAACAGACAGATATTTGATAAAGCACGAGTGTAGCGACGAAAAGATTTATTCGTCACTGCATAGTTTTAGTACGCTCGAAAATCGAATTAATTGTTTAAAAAACCTAAAAAAACTAGGATATGAAACTGGCAGTGGTTTTATGATTGGACTACCAAACCAAAGCCTAGAAACAATCGCAAACGATATTTTGCTACTAAAAGAAATTTCTTGCGACATGGCGGGCATCGGTCCCTTTGTTCCGCACCCAGACACAGCACTAAAAGATGTGCCAAAGGGAAGCACGGAGCTTACGAAAAGGGCAGTCGCACTCACAAGAATTTTGATGGGCGAGATAAATTTGCCAGCAACTACATCGCTTTCGGTTATCGACCAAAAAGAGAAAGAAAGAATTTTCTCTTGTGGAGCGAATGTTGTTATGAAAAAAGTTACACCAAACGAATACAAACATTTGTATGAAATTTACCCATCACAAATGGGCAAAACAGATATTAAAAAAGAAAGAAGGGAACTGGAGGAACAGCTTGTATCATTAGGCTGTCGCCCCCTATAATCATGTATGATGTAAAATCAAAAAAAGCCGAAGAATTTATTAACGATGGAGAGATATTAAAATCTCTGGAATTTGCCGAGAAAAACAAAAATAACAATGAACTTGTTATGGAAATTCTCAAAAAGGCAAGTCTAAAAAAAGGTATATCTCATGCAGAGGCTGCGGTGCTTTTGCTAAATGAGGACGATAAAGTAAAAGAACAAGTTTTTGCACTTGCCAAAGAGATAAAGCACGAGTTCTATGGAAACAGAATTGTGCTTTTTGCTCCGCTTTATCTGTCAAATTACTGCGTTAATGGCTGTGTTTATTGCCCATATCACCACAAAAATTCATGTATTGCTAGAAAAAAACTATCTCAAGAGGATATAGAAAAAGAAGTTATCGCTCTACAAGATTTGGGTCACAAAAGACTTGCAATAGAGAGTGGCGAAGACCCTGTGAATAACCCACTAGAGTATATTCTTGATAGTATCAAAACAATTTACAGCGTTAAGCACAAAAACGGAGCAATCAGAAGAGTTAATGTTAATATAGCAGCGACAACGGTAGAAAATTACAGAAAACTAAAAGAGGCAGAAATAGGCACATACATTTTGTTCCAAGAAACATACCATAAACCTACATACTTAGAACTTCACCCTACTGGACCAAAACATAATTACGACTACCACACAGAGGCTATGGATAGAGCTATGGAGGGTGGAATTGATGATGTTGGACTAGGTGTATTATTTGGTTTAAACCTTTATAAATACGAGCTAGTCGGAATTTTGATGCACGCAGAACATCTTGAGGCTAGTTTTGGTTGGGGGCCTCACACAATCAGTGTTCCAAGAATTTGCCCAGCAGAGGGAATTGATGTTGACGGTTTTGACAATGCTGTCCCAGATGAAATTTTTGAAAAAATAGTTGCAATTTTGAGAGTCGCAGTTCCTTACACAGGCATTATCATGTCAACAAGAGAGAGTCAAAAAATGAGAGAAAAAGCTCTTGGACTTGGTGTTTCTCAAGTTAGCGGTGGTTCAAAAACTTCCGTAGGTGGCTACGCTGAGGAAGAAGAAGAGGACGATAACTCAAAGCAATTTGATATATCAGACACAAGAACGCTTGACGAGGTTGTGGCATGGCTAGTAAAAAATAATCATATCCCAAGTTTCTGCACAGCTTGTTACAAACTCGGCAGAACTGGTGACAGATTTATGAGCCTTGTAAAATCTGGTCAAATCAAAAACGTATGTCAGCCTAACGCTCTTATGACGCTAAAAGAATACGCTTGCGACTATGCAAGTGACAAAACAAAATCAGTTATAGAAGCGATGATAAAGGCAGAGATAGAAAAAGTTCCAAACGAAAAAGCAAGAGAAGTTGCAAAAACAAACCTCGCCCTAATCGAAAATGGCGAGAGAGATTTTAGATTTTAAGAAAAAAGGAAAACACACCAAATGATAAGACTAGATAAGTTCTTTTCCATGCAAAATATTGCCACAAGAAAAGATATCGGCGTTATGATAAGAAAAGGAAGAGTTGAGATTGACGGAGTAGTTGTCAAAAATTCTGCAATGAAAATTGACGAAAATACAGCAAAGGTCAAGCTTGACGGAAAAGAGATTTCTTATAACAAATTCGTGTATATCATGATGAATAAGCCGAAAGGAATTTTGAGTGCAACAAGGGACAAAAACGCAAGTACAGTCCTAGATATCATTCCAGAAGAGCTACAAAGAAAAGAACTTTTTCCGGCCGGCAGACTAGATAAAGATACAACAGGTCTTTTGATAATCACAGACGATGGCGACTTGGCACACAGAATGTTAGCACCCAAGTCGCACGTCTACAAAAGATACAAAGCGACAATTGATATGGATATCGAAAAAAGCGATATCAAAAAATTTGCAGATGGAATAGTTTCTGGCGAAAATCACTTTTTGCCTGCTGTTTTAGAGCAAGACGAAAAAGAAAAAAATGTTGGCTATGTCACTATCAGAGAGGGAAAATTTCACCAAGTGAAAAGAATGTTTGTCGCTTGTGGCAAAAAAGTAGTCGAACTACAAAGACTCTCAATAGGAGAATTGTGCCTTGATAAAAAATTAGAGCAAGGGCAGTGCAGGGCGATAACAGACGAGGAAGTTTTGAAAATATTTGAATAAAAAAAGAGGTTGTATAGATGAGAAAAATTATATCATTGAATAAAAATTGGCACTTTCAAAGACATAATCTAAACGATAACGCATCGTTTATCCCATTTTATCGTGACGGTTTTGATGATAGCAATTGGGAAATTATAAGTGTCCCACACGATAGCAGTGTGACGGACGAATTTGCAGAAAAAAACGCAAGTGGCCCTCGTGGTGGATATCAAAAAACAACTCTTTGTTATTACACAAAGGTTTTTGATGTTCAAAAAGAGGATTTAACTAAGAATTTCATAGTTGAGTTCGAGGCTGTTTATATGAACAGCACTGTTTTTATCAATGGCGAAAAACTCGGAAAATATCCATTTGGATACACAGCTTTTAGATACGATATCACAGATAAAATAAGAGAGGGCGAAAACAGACTAGCTGTTCTTGTTGACAACGAGGTGCAACCTGCCGCACGTTGGTACACAGGAACAGGAATTTATCGTCCAGTAAATCTATATATAACAGAAAAAACTTTTTTTGCTATTGATGAATTATTCGTGACAACACCATATATTTCTGACGAAAAAGCAATGGTTAATGTAGAATATAAAATTCAAAACAACAACAAAACAACAGAAAATGGCGACGTTTTTGTCAACATAACAGACGCTGAGGGAAATGTTGTTGCAACAGCGAAAAAAAGCATTTCTATCGCAGACGGATACACAGCAAAAAATCAATTGACAGTATCAGTAGAAAATCCAAGCCTTTGGAGCAATGCAAATCCATATCTATATAAATGCGAGATTAGTTTTTCTCAAAATGGAGAAGTTGCAGACAACACTGAAACAAAATTTGGTATTAGAACAATAGAGTTTTCTGCGAACGAGGGCTTTTTAATCAACGGCAAAAAAGAGATTCTCAAAGGAGTTTGCTTGCACCACGACAACGGATGCTTGGGTGCAGCAGCCGAAAAAGATGCTTTTAGAAGAAAAATAGAAGTCGTAAAAGCAATGGGTGCAAATGCGATCAGAACATCGCACAACCCAGAGTCAAAAGACCTTTTAGAACTATGTGACGAATACGGAATGTATGTTATGGAAGAGGCTTTTGACGAGTGGACAGACGGAAAAAGACCAAGAATTTTTGGTGATATCTTTATCCGCCAACCAATTTTCTCTTATGCAATGTATTTTGAAGAGTGGGCAGAAAAAGACCTTTCAGCTATGATAAAACATGACAGAAACCACCCATCAATCGTTATGTGGAGCATCGGAAACGAGATTGAGGAGCTAAGAAGAGTTGAGGGCGAGGCACTCACCCAAAGACTAGTAAATGTAGTTCACGAGCACGATATGACAAGACCAGCAACAGCTGCCGGAAACGGACTTGAGGCTATCAACACAACTCATTGCCTAGAAATTCTTGACCTTGCGGGATATAACTATGCCGAGGCTTTTTATGCAAAAGACCACGAGAGAAAGCCAAACAGGGCAATTGTCGGTAGCGAAACAGCTTGCATAGCGTCGTTTGAGTCAAGAGGAATTTACGACAGATTTTTAAATATGGGTAACGATAAAACATCCGTAGGTGTTGAGCAACAAACTGACCCAGAGCACCAAAGCATTGAGGAAATCGCAAGAAGTTATGTGAGAGCGAGAATGGACAGAGGCGAAAATTCTTGGAAATTACACGTTCAAAATCCATTTGTTGCAGGGCTATTTATTTGGACAGGCATAGACTATCTCGGAGAGCCAACTCCAGAGATTTGGCCTTCAATCAGTTCGTATTTTGCACCAATTGACCGTGCACTTTTCCCAAAAGATGCTTTTTATTTTTATAAAAGTGTGTGGAGTGACGAAGATGTTTTGCACATTTTTCCACATTGGAATTTGCCAGACTACGAGGGCAAAAAAATCCCTGTTTGGGCATTTACAAACTGTGACGAGGTAGAACTTTTCGTAAATGGAAAATCTTATGGCAAGCAAATTCTTGACAAAAAAGAGAACTTTCACCTTGAGTGGGAGAGTGTTGTATACGAAAAAGGCGAAGTTGTTGCAGTTGGATACAGAAATGGCAAAAAAATCACCAGTAGCATTAAAACAACTGGCGATGTCTGCGATATTTTGACAATTAGCGACCGTGAAAAAATTGAAAAAGATGAGCTTGCTTATGTAAAAGTTTCTTTCACTGACGAAAACGGACTCTTTGTTCCAACAGCAAACAACAAAGTTACATTCACTTGTGACGAGAATATTTCGCTTGTTGCAATTGACAATGGTTCGCCTGATTTTATCGGCTTCACTACAAACGAAGTACCCGCACTTTCTGGCTATGCACTTGCAATTGTCCGTGGCAAAAACAGCGGAACAGCAAATGTTACGGCGACAAGTACAAACGCAAAAGGCGAAATAATTTCAAAAACTGTATCAATAATAGTTAAATAAAAAAGGAGATTTTAAAAAATGGAAACAATAATTAATAAAGTAGAAAATTTAGCAGGTGGCAAAGGTTTTGTAACAATCGAAAAACTTTTGGGTGAAAAAGAGCTTAACGGAAAATGCGGACTATTCGCTAAAGTTACAATCGAGCCTGGTCACAGTCTTGGATATCATGTTCACCACGGCGAAAGCGAAACATATTATATGCTAAGTGGCGTTGGCGAATACAGCGATAACGGAACAGTTAGAACTGTAAAAGCTGGCGATGTTACATTTACACCAAACGGTTTTGGGCACGGAATGGAAAACAACGGAACAGAAGATGTTGTTTTTATGGCTCTAATTATCATGGATTGATAGCCTTTCTTCACTCTCTTTTTTGCTGAAAATGCAACCGCAATAATTTTGACGATATAAACCGAGTTCTTTAGAAATTTCGGTAGAACGCTTAAAGCCCTCTTTCTTTTTAAAGTTAGAGGGCAAATATTTTGCATTTGTTTCACTCGCAATTTTTTCGCCAATGTCGCATAAAAGCTGTGCGTTTTTCATCGGACTTATGCTAAGTGTGGTTGCAAAATATTCGCAGTTATATTTTTCGGCAAGTTCGGCAGTTTTTGCAAGCCTAAGTTCAAAACATTTTGTGCATCTTTCTCCGCCCTCTTTGCAATTTTCTAGGCCTTTAGAAATTTCTTTGAATTTTTCATTTTCCCAATCACTGCACAAAAAATTTATTCCAAAATGCTCACAGAGTTTTTCGGCTTCTTTTTTTCTTAGTTCATATTCAAAAAGTGGGGCGATGTTTGGGTTATAGTAAAACAAAAAAATCTCAAAATTATTTTTTAAATATTCAACAACATAGCTTGAACATGGGGCACAACAAGCGTGTAGCATTAATCTTGGCTTTTTTTGTAAGTTTTGTATGATTTTGTCAAGTTCAATTTGTAAGTTTCTCATAAAAAAATCTCCTTTTGTGATATGATAATTTTATCACAATTTAGTATAATATGCAATTGATTTTTCTTTTTAAAAGTGTTATAATAAATTAAAGACATTCTATAAAGCTTAGAGAAAAAACTCTGATTTTTATAGTTTGTCTTAAAAATACATATTTATGGGGGTTAACATGGGAATTATTTATTTTTTAATTTGCATAGTTTCAACAACAATCGGTGCTATTAGCGGTATTGGTGGCGGTGTTATCATCAAGCCAGTTTTGGATATGATTTCGGTACTAGATGTTTCTCTGATATCGTTTTTTTCAGGTTGTACCGTGCTTGCGATGAGTTCTTATTCGCTTATTTCTTCAAGAACTGGTTCGGTTAAGGTAGAAAGCAGACGTGGAACGCTTCTTGCGGCTGGTGGCGTTATCGGTGGAATTGGCGGAAAATATCTTTTTGATATAGTCAACACAAGTGCTGGTGACTCTGGCATGATATCAATTGTGCAAAACACTGTGTTAGGAATTTTAACACTAGCTGTTTTCTTTTATATGTTAAGAAAAAATTCTATAAAAGGCTATGATATTCAAAATGCTGTTGCCTGTGTTTTGATTGGTGTTTTTCTTGGTGCAATTGGTGCTTTCCTCGGAATTGGCGGTGGCCCTATCAACCTAATCGTTTTGTATTATTTCTTCTCTATGGATACAAAACTTGCGGCACTTACTTCAATTTACATCATATTCTTCTCTCAACTTGCTTCTTTGGCTTTAGCACTTATTCAAGGAGTTCCATCATTTGACCCTGTGATTTTGGTGTTAATGATTTTGGGCGGTATCGGTGGCGGTATCATCGGAAGAAAAATTGCAAAAGCAATTTCAGAAAAAGCGACAGACAATCTTTTCACAACTGTCCTTTTTGTAATTATGATAATTTGTATTTATAATATAATCAAGTCTTGTGCAATCTAATAATTTAATGTAAAAAAAAACGGACGAATTGTCCGTTTTTTTTGCTATGTTTCCATAGTAGATAAAATTTCTCGTATAGATTTTTCTGCTTCTTTCACATCTTGCTCAAAGGCTAGGGCAGAAATTCTGCTTGCACCGTGCCCAAAAATAATCATCTGTTGCAGACCATCTGATGTTGCAACTCGCACCCTGTGTTTTTTGCCAATATCGTGAGTGACTTTTTCGATGTACATATCAGCGGTTTCAGCCTCTTTTGTATAGACAACGCTGATGTTGTGATAATTTTCTACACTACCTCTGTTACCTTTAACTTTATAGGCATCAAAAACCAAAATTAAATTGCAATTGTGATATGCTCGATAGTTACAAAGCATATCCATAAGCTTGTTCCGTGCAGACTCAAGGTTAGTTTTAGAAAGTTCTTTTAGACTCTCCCATGCAAAAATAATATTGTAGCCATCTACCAACAGGTATTCAGGGCCTTGTGGCATTGGTGCTACTTTTGTCTTGACCTCGCTTTTTCGCACAGGTCTTTTTTTCTGCTCAAAACCTATCCGTGGGTCGTTTTTGATAGCACCATAAGTTTGCTCAAAAATCGCCAAAAGTTCTTTTTCACTTATATCAGTGATTTCTTGCCTACGGCTAAAGCTGATGTTTTCTTGGCTAGTTTTCTTTTTTTCCTCTTTATAGTGCATATAGCTGTCGGCATCTTGCCACTTAACAAGATATCCGCTACCATGCGAGCAAAAGACAGAGTGTCCAGTGTTTTCTGTGTCACTCTCGGCATCGTATCCAATTTCTTTTATAACTTGTTCACTGTTTCGGCAAATGTCGTAGCCACTAAAATTAAGACTTATCGAACCCTTTCCATGTGTAAAACTCATCAACTGTTTAGAATAATCACGAATAGCAGAAACAGGTATAGTCCCTTTGATTACACTAGAGTCGAGATATGTTTCAGGACTGCCATATTTTCCGCCTAAGATGTCAATGTCGGTTAAAACTCTGCCAAGGTTTTCTTGCGGAACTTCTATTTTAAAATTATAAAAAGGCTCTAACAAAACAGATTTTGCTTTTAAAAGAGCGTGGCGAATTGCCCTATAAGTAGCTTCACGAAAGTCACCGCCCTCTGTGTGCTTAAGGTGAGAAATTCCGTGTGTAACGGTTATCTTAAGGTCGGTTATAGCTGAATTTGTCAGCACTCCTGTGTGAGTTTTTTCGGATAAATGGCTCAAAATAAGCCTTTGCCAGTTTTCGGCTAGTTCGTCATGCTTGCAAATATTGTCAAAAATCAAACCACTGCCACGGCTAAGTGGCTCAAATTTTAAGTGAACTTCGGCATAGTGCTTGAGTGGTTCAAAGTGCCCAGCACCTGTAACTTCTTCAGAAATAGTTTCTTTATAAACAATGTTCCCGCTGTCAAAAGCTATGTCAAAACCAAAACGCTCTTTGATAATATCCTGCAAAATCTCTAGCTGAATAGCACCCATTAGCTGAAGATTAATTTCTTTTGTAATCTCGTTCCAGCTAACATGGAGTTGGGGGTCTTCTTGCTCCAAAATCCTCAAACTCCTAAGGGCAATGTGAGGGTCAATGTCAATAGGCAAAATCACGCTATAACTCAAAACAGGCTCCAAGATGGCGGTTTTACCTGCTTTTTCAAATCCCAAACCCTCACCAGCAAAAGTATTTGTCAGTCCACAAACAGCACAGATTGAACCAGCAAATGCCTCATTTATGCTATCAAACTTTTCGCCAGAATATACACGGATTTGGTTAACCTTTTCTTGCCAATCGTTTTCTTGTCTGTCTGTTCCAAAAATAACTGCCTTTAGTTTTAAACTGCCACCAGTAATTTTTAGATGAGTGAGTCTGTTACCCTGTTTGTCCCAAGTTATTTTAAAAACCCTTGCACCAAATTTTTTAGAAAAATCAGGCATAATGGTATATTTGTCAAGCGAGTTTGCAAGATTTTCTATACCCTCAAGCCTTAGGGCAGAACCAAAAAAGCAAGGAAATACTTCTCTTTTTTGAATAGACTTGCAGATATCATTGTCATAAATATCAGAACTTTTCAGATAGCTGTTCATCATCTTTTCACTGCAAAGAGCAAGATTTTCATCTCGGCTTTCGTCTATAAAATCAACAGCGTTTTGGCTGAGTTTTTCTTTTATATTATCAAGAAGTTTCTCTTTGTCGGCTGTTCCCATATCCATTTTGTTAATAAAAATAAATGTTGGAACTTTGTATCTTGCAAGAAGAGTCCAAATTGTTTCTGTGTGACTCTGAACGCCGTCAATTCCGCTTATAACCAAAACGGCATAGTCCAAAACTTGTAGAGTTCTCTCTGTTTCGGCAGAAAAATCGACATGGCCAGGTGTGTCTAAGAGGTTGAACTCGGTTTCTAAAATTTTGAAATTTGCCTGTTTAGAAAATATAGTAATCCCTCGGTTTTTCTCGAGAGAATGAGTGTCTAAAAAAGTATTTTTGTGGTCAACTCGTCCGATGTTTCTGATTTTTCCAGCCTGAAAAAGCAGTGCTTCAGACAGTGTTGTTTTTCCAGAGTCAACGTGTGCGAGTATCCCAAGGCTAAGTTTTTTCATCTGACTCCCTTTCGTAGTTTTTCGTATTTTTACGTCTTTTAACTATTTTACCACAAAAATTGTAAAAAGAAAAGGCGAATTATTTGTTTTAATATTGAAATTTTTGAAAAAGTATGTTAAAATATAGTCAATATATCTGAAAGGACGATTATTAAAAATGGCATTATTTCAAAAATGGCTTGACTTTGCAGATGAAAAAAATTCTGCACCAGACGCTAAAGACTTTTGGGGAGATTATTTCCTTAAAGAAAAAGAAATCTATGAAAATATTTTAAGCAGAAAAACAGTAGTTTCTGGAACTGTTTCTGAACTTGCAAAAAAATATAAAATTGACGAAATCCTAATGATGGGCTTTATTGATGGTATCAACGATAGCCTAAAAAAACCAAATGTCTTAGAAGAGATTGAAGAAGAAAGCAAAATCACTCTTTCTTATGACAAAGAAAAATTGTACTACAACATGGTAGCAGCAAAGGCTTCTTGGCTTTATGAGTTGCCACAGTGGGACGCACTTTTGACACAAGAGAGAAGAAAAGAACTCTATAAAGAGCAAAAAAAATCTCAAACAGTTGTCAACGAGAACAAAGTTGGCAGAAACGAACCATGCCCATGTGGTAGTGGAAAAAAATATAAAAAATGTTGTGGAAAATAATTTAATTTTCAATTAAATTGATTATTTCTTTGGCTTTTTTATCGTTTAAAAAAACATAGTTAAATTCGTGAAAAATCTTGTTATCTTTTATTTTAAAGGTGGCAAGATTTTTGTTTTTGCTCGGAATAATACTATATACAAAAGAAATTGCACAGTTGTTTTGCACACTTAGCTCAATTAATTTATTGCTACTTATAACAGATTTTTGTTTGAATGATTTAGTAGAATATCCGTTTTCTAATAGAAATTGCTCAAAAACTGCCCTAGTTCCAGAACCTTTTTCACGAAGTATAGCAGATTGCTCAAATATTTCTTTGATAGATACTTCTTTGAATGCAAAAGGGTGAGAAACGGAGCAAATTCCGACAATTTCTTCGTCAGAAATTTTTTGGTGACAATATTTTTCTTTGTCAACATAACCCTCTAAAATAAGTAGGTCTAAATCAAAATGAGATAGCCTCTCGGTGAGTTTTTCTGTGTTGTCTATGATGATATTAAGCTCGTATTTTTCATCGCAAATCAAATGCCACAAAGAGGTATCCAAGATATAATCGCCAATTGTCTTTGTTGCACCAATGTTTATTTTGATTTTTTCATTGTGATTTAGCGACTCGGCAAGTGATAAATTGAGTGATATCATTGTTCTTGCACATTTTTCTAGCTCAAGACAGTTTTGTGTTTTTTGTAGTTTTTTGTTTGAATAGTCAAACAATTTGCAGTTATAAAGATTTTCAAAATACTTTATATGCTGTGTGACGGCTGGCTGTGTCATGTTTAAATTTTCGGCTGTTTTGTGGTAATTCATCACAGAACAAAGTTCCAAAAATGTATAAATTCTGTTGTCTAGCATTTTTGCCTTTCTGATAAATAAATCTTATCAATAAATAATAAATGATTATTTGATTTTATCATAAAATTGCTGTATAATCAAGACATAAAGAAAAAATATTTTTCAGAAAGAGGAGTAGGTATGTCTAATTCAAAATTTTTCAAAATAATCCCTGGTGTTGCGGTCGCAATCAGCATAGCCTTTGTGGCACAATTTATAGAGGGCTTGTTGCCAATTCATTTAATCGGAGCATCGGTTATCGCTCTTTTTATCGGCATGATTATCAACAGTTTTTGCAATGTTTCGGTTTTAAAAGATGGCATTAAGTTTACATCAAAAAAAATCCTAAAATTTGCGATTATCCTTTTGGGTGCATCTCTTAGTATTCAAACAATTCTCACAGTTGGTTCACTGTCACTTGCGGTTATGTTTTTCACACTTCTTACTTGTTTTGGTGGCGGGTACTTTATCGGAAAAGCACTTGGACTAGATTGGAAATTGTCAAATCTTATCTCCGCTGGAACAGGCATTTGCGGTGGTTCGGCTATTGCTGCAATAGCTCCTGTTATTGATGCCGAGGACAAAGAGATTGCCTACGCAATGTCGGCGACATTTATTTTTGACATGGTTATGATAGTAGCCTTTCCGTTTATGGGCGAGATGCTTGGGCTAAACGACATGGCTTATGGTTTGTGGGCAGGAACAGCAGTTAACGATACATCAAGCGTTGTTGCAGCAGGCTATGCTTATAGCGAGGCAGCAGGCGATTTTGCTACAATGGTTAAGCTTACAAGAACACTATCTATTATTCCAACAGTCTTGGTTTTTGCATATATCAACATCAGAATTAAGCAAAAAGAGAGAGTTACCGCAAGACAAACAATTGACGCAGTAAAAGAAAAAGGCGAAAAGTATGAAGTTAGCCAACTAGAAAAAATCAGTGAAAATACAAAAGAAAAAGCGAGCGGAAAAATTAATATTCTCTCAATTTTCCCTTGGTTTATCTTGGCATTTGTCGCAGTAGCTATCATCAATAGTTTTGGTCTTATACCAACAGAAGTTTCTGAATTTTCTAAAGAGTTAAGTAAATTTTTAATGGTAGCGGCACTTGCAGCAATTGGTATTAACACAAGTTTTAAAGACATGAAAAAGTCAGGATTTAAGCCAATGCTACACGGATTTATTATATCTGCCCTTGTTGTTATAGTTGCGATAAGTGTTGAATATTTTATGGGAATAGTTTGATTTTTAAATAATATAAAAAAAAGCGAGGTTGTCACAAAATGTGATGGCCTCGCTTAAGTTTTATTTAAATCATGCTTTCTGGCATTGTGAAGTTTATTTCTGTAACTTCTGGAACTTGTGTTGATTCGATTTTAACATCGCTGTAACATTGCATTCCTGTACCTGCTGGGATTAATTTACCGATGATAACATTTTCTTTTAATCCTAGTAGTGGGTCAACTTTACCTTTGATTGCAGCATCTGTAAGAACTCTTGTAGT
>JAWXUN010000188.1:0-3992 GCA_044426425.1 Clostridia bacterium
AACGTCCTCGACAACATTCTAGCTTAGAAGGCTTGTCGAGGACGCAGTGCTATTAAGCCTCGCTTAACCGCAAAGTAATAAGTTAAAGTTAAGAGTTAACCTAAAAAACATTTTAATATAACTCGCTGACTTTTCACTTCTCACTTGTAAGCTAGTTAAGATTTTTTTAACTTACTTACAAAAATACTATAAATATTAAACTTATTTAATAACAGCGTTTGCTTTGATGAACTCAACAGCTTTTGTGTTTGTTACATCTGCTTTTAGGTCTGCTGGGTTAACATAGTTTTTAACTTGCTCAACTGGCATTTTGTATGATTCTGCAAGTTTTGCGTATTCTGCTTCTAAGTCTTCTTCTGTTGCTTCGATTTTTTCTAGTTCAACAATTTTCTCTAGTGCCAATCTTACTTTTACATTATTCTCAGCTTGACCTTTGAATTGCTCACGCATTGACTCTTGTGTCATGCCTGAATATTGCATATATGTTTCCATGTTCAAGCCTTGTGATTGTAGACGATATGCAAATGCATTGATGCTTTCGTTGATTTCGTTTTCAATCATTTCGTTTGGAATTTCAGCCTCTAGTTTTTCAACAATTGCACCGATTAGTTGATTGTCGATATCTCTTTCAGCGTCATTTTTTCTGCACTCTTCAAGTTTAGCCTTTGTATCAGCTTTATATTCATCAAGTGTGTCAAATTCGCTAACATCTTTTGCAAATTCGTCATCAAGCTCTGGAAGTTCTTTAGCTTTGATTTCGTGAATTTTAACTTTGAATATTGCTTCTTTACCTTTTAGGTCTTCAGCATGATATTCTTCTGGGAATGTAACTTTAACATCACACTCGTCGCCAACGCTTTTTCCAACTAGTTGCTCTTCAAAACCTGGGATAAATTGACCTGAACCAAGTGTTAATGAATGGTCCTCGCCTTTACCGCCCTCAAAAGCTACGTCATCAACAAATCCTTCAAAATCAATAACTGCTGTGTCACCGTCTTGAGCTGGTCTGTCTTCAACACTAACTACTCTTGAGTTTCTGTCAAGAACTTTTGCAATTTCTTCGTTGATGTCTTCTTCTGTTACTTCTGCAACTGCTTTTGTAACTTCGATACCTTTGTAGCCGTCAATGCTAACTTCTGGTTTTGTAACAACATCTATTGTAAAAATTAAGCCTTTTTCTTTAGAAGCTTCTTTGATATCCATTTGTCCAACGCTGATAACTTGTAGTTCAGAAGCATCAATAGCCTCGATAACTGTTGGTCTATATAGAGCGTCGATAGCTGCGTCATAAAAAACGCTTGTGCCGTACATTTTTTCGATAAAAGCTCTAGGTGCTTTACCTTTTCTAAAACCTTGAACTGTCATGTTTTTGCCTTCTTTGATATAAGCACTTTGAACAGCTGCTTCAAAGTCTGCCGCAGACACTTCAACTTCTAGGTTGTATTTATTTGTTTCTACATTGTTTTTTGATAATAAATTCATTTTTTTATATTCCTTTCGGCCTCTTCATTATGTGTTTAATTCAATCTTTTAAACACCGCATTTGTAATTATATCACATTTTTTCTAGTCTTACTAGTGTTTTTTTAAAATTAATTGGTAAAATTTTATTTTTTTTTATAAAATTAGCCTTTTTGAACAAGTTGTGGTATAAATTTGAGAAAATCACAGGCTATAAGGTGCATATCAATCCCCTCAAAATCACCTGTTATAATTTTTTTAGATGCCATACTGCCATGAATATGACCATAATAGCAATCTTTTATATCGTGTTTTTTTAGCGTATCAATAATATCTCTGCTGATAAAAGTATCATAAACAGGCGGATAATGCAAAAAAACTATCGGTTTTTTATCGGCTTTTTTCGCTTCTAAAATAGATGCCTCAAGTCTGCCGACTTCTCTATTCATAATTTTTTTGTCCTCGTCTGTTTCGCTGTTATACATCCAGCCCCTTGTTCCACAAACAGCGATATCCTCAACAAATTTTGCATTGTTGTGGATAATTTCGATATCGTCAAAACCGTTGTCAGCGAGAAAATTATCCATTTTTCGCTTAGTTGTCCACCAATAGTCGTGGTTGCCTTTTAAAATTAATTTTTTGCCTGGCAGTCTGTGGATATACTCAAAGTCAGGCACACAATCCTCAAGTCTCATCGCCCAAGAGATATCGCCAGCAATAACAACAGTATCTTCTTTCGACACAAGCTTTTTCCAATTTTCTTCTATTCTGTTTGTGTAGTTTTCCCAACCATGAAAAACATCCATGGGTTTTTGAGAACTGAACGAAAGATGCAAATCAGCTATTGCAAATAGACTCATTCTGCGACCGACCTTTCTATTTTTTTATTTAATACAGGTAATTAATCAAATATTTTTTGTGACAAAATCAACTATTGTGTCTTTGTCTGCTTTGTTATTAAATCTGCATTCTTTATTTTTTAATTCTTTAATTTGCTCTGGGATTTTTAGCGAGCTCAAATATTCTAAAACTTTTAGTGTTTCAAACTCGTCCTCTGGTATTTCTTTTTGGAAAGAGCCCAAAACTGCTGGTGCAAATTTATATGGACTTGCTGTTGAAACGATAACAGTTTCTGTTTTGTCGCCTGTTTCTTTTACATAATCGTTATAAACTTTAACAGCAACCGCTGTGTGAGTGTCACAAAGATATTTATGCTCAGTAAATAGTTTTTCTATTGCCTCAGCTGTTTCATCATCATCGCAACAAGCACCATAGAACAAGTCTTTCACTTTGTCCGCTGTTTCTGCATCAACTGTATATGAACCATTAGAGTTTAAAGCGTTCATCCACTCAGAAAGTTTTTTGCTGTCATCACCACAAAGATGATACAGAAGTCTTTCTAAATTGCTAGAAACCAATATATCCATAGATGGTGAATTTGTTGTAAAGAACGACCTTTCTTTGTCGTAAGTACCTGTATTAATAAAATCTGTGAGAACATTATTTGCATTAGATGCACAGATAAGTTTGCCGATTGGCAGACCCATTTGTTTTGCATAAAAAGCCGCCAAGATGTTTCCAAAGTTGCCAGTTGGCACAACAAAATTGACCTTTTCGTCAAGCTTTTTAATTCTGCCAGCCTTGTATAAATCAAGGTAAGAACTTATATAATAAATAATTTGAGGTAGCAAACGACCCCAGTTAATTGAGTTTGCACTAGAAAAAACAAGGTTATTTTCGCTTAGCATTTGCTTGATTTTTTCATCTGTAAAAATCTTTTTAACTTGAGTTTGGCAATCATCAAAATTTCCTTTAACTGCACAAACAGTCAAATTTTCACCCTCTTGAGTGTTCATTTGTCTAAGTTGCATAGCACTAACACCGTTTTCTGGATAGAAAACCATAATTTTTGTGCCATCTACATCCTTAAATCCCTCCAAGGCTGCTTTGCCAGTGTCACCAGAAGTTGCAACTAATATAACAGCTGTTTTTTTATCCTCAGCTTTTTTTAACGATTTTGTCAAAAGATGTGGCAAAATTTGTAGTGCCATGTCTTTAAACGCACAAGTTGGTCCGTGCCAAAGTTCCAAAACAGAAAAACCATTTTCGATAACACAAAGTTTTGCAGGTGTGTCGCCGTCAAATTTTTCGTAAGCATAAGCACTGCTTGCACATTCATCAATTTCTTCGGCAGTAAAATCTGTTAAGAATTTTGATAAAACAATTTTCGCTCTTTCTATATAATTTAGCTCTATCATAGATGACAAATCACCTGTGATGCTTGGGAATTCTGTTGGGACGAAGAGTCCGCCCTCTTCTGAAATACCTTGTGCAATCGCACGAGATGCTGAATAGTTTATGCTTGAATTTCTTGTACTTTTATAAATCAAGAGTATAGCCTCCTTTTTTTATTATCCATTTAATTATACAACAATTACTTTAAACTGTCAAAGCTTTTCTCAATTTTTTTAATATAATACCGTGATAAAATCATAGGCATTTTTAAAGAAAATTTTGTCAAGGAGTGTTTCG
>JAWXUN010000189.1:0-3976 GCA_044426425.1 Clostridia bacterium
ATCCTAAGAGAAGTTCACGGCAAACGTACAAGTGTTTCTTGCATTGGTATCAGTGGCGAAAACAAATCTTTTATTGCGTGTATTATGAACGACGGAAAAGATGCAAGAGCTGCGGGTAGATGTGGTGTTGGTGCTGTTATGGGTTCAAAAAATCTGAAAGCTATTTCAGTTAACGGTGATATTCCAACTCCTGTTGCTAACGAGGCAGAGTTTAATGCTTCTGTTAAAAAATGGGCTCCACTTGTTTTCACAAGAATGGCTGGCTTGCGTGAGGGCGGTACTTCTGGTGCTGTTCCAATGATTGAAGAAATCGGCGATTTGCCAATCAATAACTGGAGAGATGGAAACTTTAAAACTGAAAATATCGACACAAAAACATATAACTCAAAATTTCTTAGTGGTCGTTATAGCTGTGCTGGATGTTCTATCCGTTGTGGCAGAGTTGTAACCATAGAAGACGGCCCTTATAAATGTAAGGACGAGGCTGGTCCTGAGTATGAAACACTTGCTCTTTTTGGCCCTAACTGTATGATTGACGATTTGGGAGCTATTTCTCACGCTAACAAACTTTGCAATATGTATGGTATGGATACAATTGGCTGTGCTAACTCTGTTTCATTTATCATGGAGGCTTTTGAGCACGGAATTGTTACAGAAGAAATGCTTGGCATGAAAGCAAGATTTGGCAATTGCGACGATATGATTGAAATTGTTCACCGTATGGCAAGAAGTGAAAATGAGATTTTTGCTGCACTTGCTGACGGCTCAAGAGTTTGTGCTGCACTTCTTGGACAAAATAGTATTGAATTTTCTGTTCAAGTTCGTGGATTAGACTTTCCAGCTCATGACCCACGCTATTCAAACAGCGTTGCACTTCAATATGCAACAAGCCCTCGTGGTGCTTGTCACCTTGCAACAAATACTCATGGTATGGAGTATGGCGGTTCTTATCACGGTTTTGGTTTTAGAGAAGAAGGAATTGTTGAGCTTGATAACCATTCAAATGATGAAAAAGTTGACATGAATATTCAAATGGAAAAAGTTATGTGTCTTTGCGACTCAATGACTTGTTGCAAATTCTTGCTTGATGCAACTGGCGAAGAAACTGGCGAATTATTTGTTAATTGGCTAAGTTGGATTACTGGTTGGGACTTAACAGTTGACGAGCTAAATGAAACAGGCGAAAGAATTTTCAACCTAAAACGTATGTATCTTGTTCGTGATGGACAAACAAGAAAAGACGATAAACTTCCACCAAGAATGAAAAAACGCAGAATGACTGGTGGCTCTGCAACTAATATCCCACACCTAGACGGTATGCTAGACGAATATTATGAGAAACATGGTTGGGACGAGTTTGGTGTTCCAACAAAAGAAACACTCGCAAGACTTGATTTGTTATAATTAATTTTATACGATTAAACCTAAAAAGGTTAGGAGAAATTTCTCCTAACCTTTTTTTCTGCGTTCATAAATACTTTTTAGTTCTAATTCAAAATATTCATAGACTTTTTGTTTGTCTAAATTAAATTTATCTATGCTTGTTTCTAAAAATTTTTCTAAAAAATTCATTTTCCATTTGGTTTTAATCGGCTCATACATTATCGCAAAAGCTGACATCTTCCCTATGTCGTATTCTATTTCTCCTGTGTGACATTGTTCAAAATCAATCCCATAAATTTCGTTTTCTTTGATAATAAAATTTCTGAAATTTATGTCGTCTATTATGTGTTGTTTGCCAAAATGTTTTTTTGTTAATTTGTAGAAATTGTCTAACCAATCAAGCAAAATATTTATCAAAAAATCTGGAGATTTATTCTGCTCTTCACAAGTCATGAACTCGTCTATAAAAATTTTTCCGTCTATATATTCTAAAAACAAATTATTGTTTTTGATATCTAATACTTTTGGAACTGCAAAATTTTGTAGGAGTTTTAAATATTTGTATTCATTATCTAAACAAGTTTTGTCAGAAAAAATTTTTGAAATAAATATATTGTCATTTTCTTCTACTAGCAGAACTTCATTTCGTTTACTAATTAATCTAGTTTTCATAAATTACATACCTAAATTAATTTCAATTTTTCCGTTCTCTTTGTATCCATCAAGTTCTGAAACAACTCCACGGATAGCGTTTTCTAAGATTTTTTCGACAAAAGGAACCATTGGAATTTCTTTTCCATCTATTGAGAGTTTAACATTATGTTTTCCAAGTTTGCAATCGGTTCTTTCTCTCTCGCCTTTTAAAATTGCGTGTAGCATTTTTTCGCAACTTAGTCCGCATTCACTGCAACATTTTTCTGGAAAGTTCGGTAGTTTTTCACAAACTTTTTCTTCGATAACATCAACTATTTTCTCTATATCGTCAAATGGACTGATACAATCTAGCCCAGCATAGCTGTCTATTTGGTCGCCAAGTCTGCCACTTAACAAAAAAACAGACTCATCAATTCTCTCGTCTACTTCCGCAGTTGTGTGAGCTGTTATGATTTTTGGGACATTCGCATCTCTTGTTCCCTCTAAAACCATATAGTCGTAATCATAAAATTTTATAATATCTTCTATTGGCAAACTCTCTTGAAATAAAATATCTGTTTCGTGATATCCTTTTGCTGTTACAAGTTGAGAGCCAGCCATTTTGTGGCGATGTGTGTTAGTTCCAACTGTATCAATAGCGAATTTATCAAAATGAATTTCTTTAACAGAACCAACAGTGTAATTTCTTTTTCTAAGTTCTGTGATAATTTTTTCTATCGTAGTAGTTTTGCCTGAACCTGTTATTCCAAAAACTGAAAATACTTTCATAATACCCTCCAAATTATTCCAAAAATTAATATTGCTAAACTAATTGACATAATCACATAATCTTTTTTGTGTAGTTTTAAGCTGAAAAAACTTGTCCGATTATTCATTATTCTAAAGCCACGCAGTTCCATTGCTATTGCCAAATCTTTTGCTTTTAGGATTGAGTTTGACACAACTGGTGTTAGAATATATGTATATAGGCCAATTTTTTTCTTGAATTTAAGTTTTTTGATGTCTATTCCTCTAAGCATCAAGGAGTTTAGGCTGTCTACAAACTCATCTTTTAGTATTGGCAAAAATTTTGCACCAAGTGTGGACATAAATGCGAGCTCGTAGGGTAGTTTTAATTGAATTAAAGCTTGGGTTACTTCTCGCTGGTTCGAGGTTGAAAGGAGTATTCCGAGTGTTAAGATAATTCCCATTCGCAATATAAACTCCGCACCTTTGATAATTCCATAGTCGGTTAAGATTGTAAAATCGTATATATACAAAAGCCTTGTGCCCTCAAATGTGAAGATACTTTGCAAGACTGTTATGCCTAAAAGTATGCCCACAAATTTTTTTAGTTTGTTTAGCATATTTAAAATATCAACTTTAAACAACAACGCTAAAACAAATGATATTACAAATAAAATAGAAAGTTCGAGTAAATCTCTGTATATAACGGCAAGACTTGAGAGTGAGGCTACAATAAAAATTTTACTTCTTGGGTCAACTTTATTTTTCAATTCGTACCTCCAATGGCGAAAGAGCATTCAAAAAATCATGGTCGTGACTTATGATAATTATGCCGATATTATAATTTTCTTTTAAGTCTATCAGCATTTTTTTGAGTTCTTCTTTTCTTTTTACATCAAGTGATGTTGTAGGTTCATCTAAAATTAAAAAATTTGGTTTTTCTATCAAAATTCCTGCTATAACGAGTCTTTGTTTTTCGCCTTGGCTTAGAAAAAAAGGAAATTTATCTTTTAAATGTAACAAGTCAAAGCTTTCTAGTTGTTTTATCACCGTTTCGTTGATATTTTCTGCGTTTTTCATTTCTAATGGAAAGGCTAATTCTTCGTAAACAGTTGTTGCAAAAAGTTGTTTTGAGGGGTCTTGGTATACATAACCGATTTTTTTTCCTATTTCTCCGAGTGTCATATTTTTGATATTCACTCCATTTATAAGA
>JAWXUN010000190.1:0-3976 GCA_044426425.1 Clostridia bacterium
TAGAACTCGGCGAGATTATCGAAATGGGTAGCCACGAAGAACTCATTGAGCAAAAAGGAAAATACTACACACTATACACAGGCAAACTGGCGGAAAATGGATAATTGATAATTTACAATAACTGTGAAATCCTTACGGATTTTTTGAATGTAGGGTTGGGGCTTGCTCCAACCGTGTGTTTGATAATATTTTATTTAGAAAAACATAGTTGTTATACAATTTTTATTAAGAAATCGCAAGATTTCCGCTCTTAACTTTTCACTTTTACTTATTACCTAAATCCCCCACGCATGGGAATAATTATGCACGAAAAAAAAGGGAACGATATCCGTTCCCTTTTTTATAAACACCCCATAATGTGGGTGATGATTTATTTGTCTAGTATAAAATTTTTTATAGCTATAAATGTTTCTTCGCTTATATAATGTTCTATTTTGCAAGCATCTTCTTTTGCCATTTCTTCGCTAACGCCAAGGTATTCAAAAGTTCTTGTTAAAATAGTATGTCTTTCGTATATTCCAGTGGCTTTTTCCATGCCCTTTTCTGTCAATGTTATAAAACCATCGTTGTCAATTTTGATATAACTATCTTCTTTTAGTTTTTTCATGGCAACACTAACGCTTGGTTTGCTAAATTCAAGCAAATTTACGATATCAATAGACCTTACGTGTGGTTTTTTCTTTGATAGGACATATATACTCTCTAGGTAGTTTTCTGCTGATTCTTTCATTTAATACCTCCGTTTTTAGTTTGTTAGCATAATTTTACCATAAATAAAATAAAATTACAAGATTATATTTAAAAAATATTAAATTTGTCATTGAAACAGCATTGAGATAGACGAAACGAAAGAATAATTTTGCCAAAACTTCCCAAACTAATTTTAAAAAATAAAAGTTTGGGAGTTTTTTTATGAATAAAGAATATAAAAAAAGAATTTATATTGTATTTGCACTTGTTATGTTGATTTATGCATTTGCGATTGTTGCTTTCTATAATATAGCAACAAATTCTGACTATGCAATTTTGGTTGCACAACAGCAAATCAGCAGTATAGAATTGGCAGAAAGCCGTGGAACTATCTATGATTGCAACTTAGTCCCACTTAGCAACAACGAAACAAAGTTGCTCGCAGTAGAAATGCCGATTGATAGCACATCAAACGGAAAACCCATTGTTTTTTATGCAGAAGAAGAAACAAGTTCTAATTATATAGACTATTTCGAGATAGAAACGCAGTCGTCAGTGGCATCAAATTTGTTAGGCTATACAGATTTTTATGGCTTTGGTGTTTCTGGTGTGCAAAAGGCATTTGACGATATTTTGGCAAAGAACTCAGGCGAACTCAAAATGTATTACACAGTTGATGCACTGGGCAGAATGATTGTTGGCGAAAGCCGAGATTATAAAAACACGCTAGACGAAAACGATGCTGGCGTAATTTTAACGATAGACTCACAAATTCAAGCAATATGCGAAGAAGAGGCAAGCAAGCTTTCTAAGGGTGCAATTGTTGTTGTATCTGTGCCAGACTGCAATCTTTTGGCATCTGTTTCTTATCCAAGTTTCGACCCAGAAAATGTGGGAGATTATATTGAGAGTGAGGACAGTCCGTTTGTGAACAGAGTCTTTGCGAGTTATCAAATTGGTTCGGTTTTCAAGCTTGTTGTGGCGACAACGGCATTGAAATATGGCTATGACTATAACGAAGAATTTTTATGTGACGGAAGCATCACAATTGGTAGCAGAGAGCTTGAGTGTTACGAGGGGACAGAACACGGTATTTGCAATATGCAACTAGCGTTGCAAAAGTCCTGCAATGGTTATTTTGTGAACTTAGCACAGGAGATTGGTGCAGAAAAAATCTGGCAAACAGCCTTTGATTTGGGCTTTGGAACAGAAACAGTTTTTTATGATGACTATATGACAAGTAGCGGAAATTTGACGGATTTAAGTGACTTAAACGACGAAAGAGCCTTGGCAAATTTTTCGATTGGTCAAGGCGATTTAACAGCTAGTCCTATAAAAATCGCCGAGCTAATCAACTGCATTGCCTCTGGTGGAATTTATGTTCAAACAAGGCTATACGAGGGTGAATATCTTTCAAACGGTGATATTTTGTATAACTATGATGATAGAGAAAAAACGCAGATAATGAGCGAAAAAGTTGCAATACAGCTTGGCTCTTATATGGAAACAGTTGCTGATTTTGGAACAGGAGTTAAGGGGAACACAGAGGATTTTTTGGTTGCTTCAAAAACAGGAACAGCAGAAACATCGCTTGAGGACTATGTCAATTATTGGTATGCTGGCTATATCGGAAACGAAAATGCGGAATATGCCATTGTTGTGCTAAGCGAAAGTGCCGAATATGGTAACAATCCAACAGGTGAAATTTTCAAAAATATATCCCAAAAAATCCTCGATTTAGATATTTAGAAGAATATATTAGAAAAAGCGAAAAAAATGCTTGACTTTTCCAAAATTTGTGATAAAATAGATATGTTCGGTATAGCTTTAGTTATATGATTATCATAGAAACTAGTGGTTATCTGATAAATATTAAAAAAAATCCTTGCTCTAAACATAGAGTGTTAGGGCCAATTGACCAGAAGGAGGTGCAATACAAATGACAGGTGTTATTAATTCTTACGAAACAATTATCGTTACTTCAACTAAATTAGGTGAAGAGGGCAATGTAGCTTTAATCGAAAAATTTAAAGCTTTAATCGCAGAAAACGGTGAGATTGAAAGTGTTGACGAATGGGGTAAGAGAAGATTTGCTTACGAAATTCAAAAACAAACAGAAGGTTTCTACACATTGATTAACTTCAAATCAGAAGCTGATTTCACAGCTGAGTTAGACAGAAGATACCTTATCACAGATGGTATTCTTCGTACTCTTATCATCAAAAAAGACCCAAGATATCTAAACACAAAAAAAGCTTCAAAAGCTAAAGTTGTTGCTGAAACAGCAGTTGTAGCAGAGTCTACAGAAGCTTGATTTTCGGGTTAAGAAAGGAAGTGTAAGTTATGTTGAATGTAGCTGCAATTATGGGCAGATTAACTGCTGACCCTGAACTGAAACATACTCAAAGTGGTATAGCTATGGTGCGTTTCACAGTTGCTGTTGACAGAAGTTTTGTTAAAGCAGGTGCAGAAAGACAAGCCGATTTTATCACAGTTGTCGCATGGAGAGCTAGTGCAGAATTTGTTTGTAAATATTTCAGAAAAGGTAGTATGGTTGCTGTTGATGGTTCTATTCAAACAGGCTCTTACACTGACAACAACGGAGGAAAACGCTACACTGTTGAAATAATGGCAAATAATATCAATTTTTGCGGTTCAAAAGCAGAAAGCGGTTCTGCTCCAAGTCGTGCTAACGATTACCAACAACAAGCACCACAAGCAAGTGCTTATAACGAACCTGCATCTGCTTATAGCAGTGGCAGTAACGAAGATTTTGAAGAGATTATCGGAGATGACGATTTACCATTCTGATAATTCTGAATATTTTATGATAAGGAGGCTAATATCATGGCTGAAAGACAAGAAAGAGATAACCGCCGTCCAATGAACGGTGCTCGTAAAGGTCGTAGAAAAGTTTGTAGCTTTTGTGTAGATAGAGCAGAATTTATCGACTATAAAGATGTTGCTAAAATCCGCCGTTTCATTTCTGAAAGAGGAAAAATCCTTCCAAGAAGAGTAACAGGAACTTGTGCACAACACCAACGTGAACTAACTGTTGCAATCAAACGTGCAAGACACTTAGCATTACTACCATTCTCAAGCGACTAATAAAAAAATTTTACCGCCTAGTTTATTAAAAAGCTAGGCGGTTTTTTTAAAATGGCTTTGCAATATTATAATATAGCAACATGAATATTATTAGTCCTTAACTAAGTGGCATAAATCTTGCCAAAATCTCTAAAAATCCTCGCTAATACGAAAGTATTAGCTGTGGTTTTTAAAACTT
>JAWXUN010000191.1:0-3950 GCA_044426425.1 Clostridia bacterium
ATTGGCAAAAAAATGCCAGCTTTAATGACTTGTTTTACTATTGCATCGCTTGGTCTTGTGGGAATACCACCGCTTAACGCATTTGTCAGCAAATGGTTCTTGATAGAGGGTTCGTTTAACGCTGATATACCTGTTATATCATGGCTCGGACCGATTGTTTTAATCACCAGTGCACTACTAACGGCGGGGTATTTGCTTAAAATTTCATACAAAGCTTTTTGGGGCGATGCTAATATTCAAAGTGAAGTAAAATCGCTTTCAACCGAAAAATCAGATTATTTGATGATAGTTTCGGTAATCATTTTAGCAGTTCTAACGCTTTTGATGGGATTATATTCGAGTGAAATTTTTACTTTTATAGAAAGTATTATAAATATTGTGTTTTAAATGAAAGGTAGGTTTTAAATTTGGACAGTAGTTTTTTGTTAGCTCCAGTGCTCACTCCGATAATTTCGGGTGTCCTTCTGCTGTTAATTAAACCAAAATCAGAAAAAGTAAGACGAATTTTTGTGTTTTCAGCTGTTTTATTAACTTCTATTTTAGCAATGATTTGTCTGGTTAATCAACCACAAGACGAGTTTGTTATCATAAGCTTGACATCATCAATAAAGCTTGTTTTTAAACTTGACGGTCTTGGAATGGTTTTTGCGGGTCTGATTTCAATTTTGTGGCCTTTTGCAACTTTGTATGCCTTTGAGTATATGGAGCACTACAAAAAAAATAAAAATATGTTCTTTGCATTTTATACAATGACATTTGGCGTTACTATGGGAGTTGCGTTCTCTGCTAACTGCCTTACAATGTATGTATTTTATGAATTTTTGACATTAGTTACAACCCCACTTGTTTTATATTCGCAAACAAGAGAGGCAGTTAAAGCCTCAAGAAAATATTTGTATTATTCAATTACTGGTGCAGCAATCGGCTTTGTAGCTATTATTTCTGTTATCAGTGTTGCAAGCACAAACTTTAGTTTTGGTGGAATTATTCCTCATGCAGCTTTGAGAAAAGAGTTCTATCAATTCGCATACATACTTGCTTTTGTTGGCTTTGGTGTCAAATCTGCGATATATCCAATGCACGGCTGGCTTCCAAGTGCTTCGGTTGCTCCAACTCCTGTAACAGCTTTGTTGCACGCAGTTGCAGTTGTAAAAGCTGGTGCTTTCGTTATAATGAGAATGACATATTATGTATTCGGTGCTGACTTGCTTTTGGACAGTTATGCTCAAGTAACTGTAACAATTATTGCTGGTTTTACTGTATTGTATGCATCAATTATGGCGACAAAAGAGCAACATTTTAAAAGGCGACTTGCTTATTCCACAATTAGCAACCTCTCGTATATTTTGCTAGGTGTTGTTATGATGTCAAGCTTTGGTTTGCTCGGTGCACTTTGTCACATGGTTTTCCATGCTTTTATGAAAATAACAGCCTTTTTCTGTGCTGGTGCCGTAATGGAGCGTTCAGAGGCAAGATATATCAATCAGTTAGAGGGACTTGGCAAAAAAATGCCGTTTGTATTTACTTGTTTTGCCATTGCCACCTTGTCACTTTGCGGATTGCCGCCGCTGATTGGTTTTACGAGCAAATATATGCTTATCAATGCAGGTATAGAAAATGGCACATGGCTTGGATATATGCAAATTGCAATTCTTATAATTGCTGCTGTTTTGGCGGTTATTTATCTGTTGTTTGTTGCAATCAAAGCTTTTTATCCACGCAAAGATGCAACTATTCTTGAGGCATCTGACCCAGGAATTTTGATGAAACTTCCAATCGGTATACTCACTGTTGCTATTGTTGTACTCGGAATTTATTCTCAGCCAATTCTTGAGTTTTTAACAATGGTTGCAAACGGACAAATATAAGGGGGGAAAGAAAATGAATTTATTTGAATTTACCACAGATGGATTTAGAATTATCCAATTAATCATGACTATTTCTGTGTTTTTGATTTCTTCTCTTTTCTCGCTAGAATATTTTAAGTTCGATAAAAAAATCACGCTAAAATTTCTTGCAATAACAGCATTTGTTTTCGCAAGTGTTGTGGGCGTGTTCCTATCTGCTACGCTCTTAAGCTTGTTTGTTTGTTTTGAGATAATGTCAATCAGCTCATACTTATGGGTTATCTTTGAAAAAACAGAAAAAGCAAGGTCCGCATCAATGCTTTATCTAGTCGTTTCGCTAGTTACTGGTATGGTAACACTTGTTGGAGTTGTTCTACTTAATAACTATTTAGGCACAACAAATATTTCAGAAATGTTGGATATAGTTAATCAAATGAGCGACAAAACAGCTGTATACGTTGCAGCAGGTCTTACATTTGTTGGATTTTTTGCAAAAGCTGGACTTTATCCACTTCATATATGGATGGCAGATGCCTATACATTTTCGCCAGCTCCAGCAACAGCAATGCTCTCTTCAGTTCTTTCAAAGGCTGGTGTTTTCGGAGTAATTGTTGTCGCTTCAAACATATTTTTGCACAATGAGCAATTTGGTGAAATACTAATTATCTTTGCACTTCTCACAATGATTTGGGGTGGTTTTTGTGCAACAAATAGCCAAAACCTCAAAACTATCATGGCTTTTTCGTCAATGTCACAGCTTGGTTTTGTTTTCTTAGGCATAGCAATGCAAGCGATTATGGGTGAAGAAAACCTAATCGCTATAAACGGAACAACACTACACATGCTCAATCACTCGGTATTTAAACTAATTTTATTTACTCTTAGTGGTGTTTGTGCTATTGTTTTTGGCAGTGCAAATCTTGAGGATATCAAGGGCATTGGCAGAAAGAACAAAATTGTTGGATTTGCCTTTACGATATCTGGCTTAGGTCTTGCGGGTATGCCATTCCTAAGTGGATATGTCAGCAAAACATTGCTTCACGAGAGTATTGTTGAAGAAATCGCTGCAAGTGGTTCTAGCCTTTATGCTGTGTACGAAATTCTATTCCTATTTGCTGGTGCACTTACAGCGTCTTATGTTATTAAAGTTTTGTTCGCTGTTTTCTCTAGTCCAAAAGATACATCAAAAGTCAAACTTTCACCTTTGTGCAATATTTGCTTAATTCTTCCTTGTTTGTTTGTTGTTGCAATGGGCATTATGCCAAACCTAATTGCAGATTCAATTGCATATTTTGGTTCAGACATAATGCACGCAGAACACACAGACGCTCATGCAGTTAGTTATTTTACTTATGAGAATATCAAAGGTGCATTAATCAGCCTTGGTGGCGGAGTTATCATTTATTTTGTTGTTATAAAAATGGTTTTCAAAGAGATTGGCAACAATATAAGAGTTCCACATTTTTTGAAAATTACAACTTTGTGTATGAATTTTTATAAAGTCTTGATGTTTATTTTCAAAATTTATATAACAGTAACAGCAAAACTTGTCGATGCTTTTCTTGAGCTTTTGGTGTCTTTTGGAATGCGTCCAAGCAAGACAAGGGATATAACAAAAACAGTTGTAGTCAGCTATGAAATTGGCGAGAAAATAGACAAAACTTTTTCTAAACTTCACATAAAACACGATAATTCTTATGCAAATGATTTAAGCGAGTTCGAGAAAAAATCTGTTTTAAGAAGAAGAATGATTGCTGCAAGTTTGTCCTATGGCCTGTTAATTTCTGGACTAGGCACAATCTCTGTTTTGATATATTTGATGTTTGCTTAATTTAGTTATGTACAATCCCTAAAACAATATAATATATGTTAAGAATAAAAAAACAAAGTCAATTCATTTTGGCTTTGTTTTTTTTGCTAATTTGTGGTATAGTTATAATATATAGCAACTTGAATATTATTAGCCCTTAACTAAGTGGCATAAACCCTGCCAAAAGCTCTAAAAATCCTCACTAATACGAAAGTATTAGCTGTGGTTTTTAAAACTTCTGACAAAATTTCTGCTCACTTATTTATAAGCCTAATAATAATCAAATTGCTATA
>JAWXUN010000192.1:0-3910 GCA_044426425.1 Clostridia bacterium
TTTTGACTATAGCGATTTCGATACAATCGCTGTGCCATCTTGTTGGCAAATATTAGGATATGATAGTCATGCTTATGCAAATGTTAGACTCACTATTCCATTTGACCCACCTTTTGCTCCAACTGATAACCTCAGCGGTGCATATATCAAAAACTTTGAGCTAGATGCAGAGCAAGTAGCTATGAAAAACTACCTGAATTTTGAGGGAGTTGACTCTTGTTATTATGTTTGGCTTAACGGAAAATTTGTTGGATACAGCACTGTTTCTCACTCAACAAGCGAGTTTGACATCAGTGATTATGTAACAGAAGGTTACAACAAACTTGCTGTTTTAGTTCTCAAATGGTCAACTGCTACATATTTTGAAGACCAAGATAAACTTCGTATGAGTGGTATTTTCAGAGATGTTTATGTGCTTTCTAGACCTCAAAACCATATAAGAGATTATTATGTTAAAACAACATTAGATAGCGAATACAAAAACGCTGTTATCAACATGACAGCTGATTGGATTGGCGAGGACATCGGTGCAACTGTAACACTTTATGACCCACTAGGTGACGAACTTGATACAAAAGAAATTGTAGATGGAAAAGTTTCTTTTGACGTTAATGATGCTTATTTGTGGAATGCAGAAACACCTTTCCAATACGAGTTATTAATCAAAACAGCTGACGAAGTTATCAGCCAAAAAGTTGGTATCAGAAGCTTTGAGATTAAAGGTAAAATTTTCTATGTAAACGGCAAAAATTTTAAAATTAAAGGTGTTAACAGACATGATAGCGACCCATTTACTGGCTATGCTATCAGCCGTGAGCAACTTATGAATGACCTTTCTATCATGAAACAACACAATGTTAATGCGATTAGAACAAGTCACTATCCAAACGCACCATGGGCAACTCAATATTACAGCGAATTTGGTTTTTATGTAATTGACGAGAGTGACATAGAGATGCACGGAACTATTTCAATTTATGGCGGACTTTGCGACTATGCAAGTGGTTCACCAGCATCTCCTTTCAAAAGAGAACTTACTTTTGGTATGCTTTGTCACGACCCAATTTATGAAGAAACAATCGTTGACCGTGTTCAAAGAAATGTTATTCGTGACAAAAACAATGCTTGTGTTATCCTTTGGTCACTTGGAAACGAGAGTGGCTATGGTCCTAACATGGAAAAAGCCGCTGCTTGGATTAAATCTTTTGACAAAGATATGCTTGTTCACTACGAGAGCAGTATTTGGCAAAGAGAAGGCTATTCTAATGATATAAGCAACATTGATGTACACAGCCGTATGTATGCAAAAATCTCTGAAACAGAAGAAATTTTCGCTCACGATTGGCTAGATAGACCATTTATTCAGTGTGAGTTCGTCCACGCAATGGGTAATGGCCCTGGAGATATTGAGGACTATTACGAACAAATTTATAAACACGATTGCCACATGGGCGGTTTTGTTTGGGAATGGTGCGACCATGCAATTTGGATGGGACAAACTATTGACGGACAAGATAAATTCTATTACGGCGGTGACTGGAATGAGTTCCCTAACGAGGGTAACTTCTGCATGGACGGCTTGGTATACCCAGACAGACGCCCACACACAGGCTTGATGGAGTGGAAAAATGTTGTTAGACCTGCAAGAGCTTATGCTGTTGACCTAGAAAAAGGTATTGTTAAAATTGCTAACAAACTAGACTTTACAAACCTAAGCGATTATCTATATGCTGAATACGAGATTTTGGCTGACGGCGTTGTTGTTGAAGTCGGCAAATTACCAGAGCTTGATATTGAGCCATGGGCAGAAAAAGATATTGAAATCGGCTATACAATCCCAACAGAGGCAAACGATATTAGAATTAGAATTGTTTATAGACAAAAATATGACGCTTATTTCACAGAGGCTGACTTTGAGCTTGGTTTTGACCAATTAATAATCAAAGAGGGCACTCGTGCTGTGATTGAGCCTGCAAAAGCACTAGCTATCAATGTTAAAGAGAACGATACAAAAGTTGAGTTATACGGCGAACACTTCAGATATGTCTACAACAAATTGACAGCTACATTTGATAGCATGGCAAAAGACAATGTGACAATCACAGATGTTCCAATGGAATACAATGTTTGGAGAGCTCCAACTGATAATGATAGAGTTATCAAAAACGAGTGGCAAAAAGCTGGCTACGACAGAGCTGTAACAAGAGTTTATGACAACACTGTAACAGTAAATGAAAATTCTGTTGTAATCGAAAGCATCGCTTCTATAAGTGCTGTTGTTATCCAAAGATTTGTTAATATCAAAGCTACTTACACAATATATAACGACGGTAATGTTAACATTCATTTAGATGTCAAAAAAGACCCACAATTCCCATTCCTACCAAGATTTGGCATTAGAATGTTCGTTCCAGAAATCTTCTCTCAAGTTGAATACCTCGGCTATGGACCAAACGAAAGCTATATGGACAAGAGAAGAAGTTCGTATTTTGCAAAATTCCAATCAGAAGTTTCTGACTTGCACGAGGACTATATCAAACCACAAGAAAACGGCAGTCACTGGGGCTGTAAAAAAGTTAGCCTTTGCAATGATTTTGACTACAAAATCACTGTTAGTGGCGATAACTTTAGCTTTAACGCTTCACCATATACACAAGAAGAGTTAACAACTAAAAAACACAACTTTGAGCTTGAGCCAAGTGGATACACAGTTCTTTGCATAGACTCTGATATATCTGGTATTGGTTCTGGAAGTTGCGGACCTCAACTAGCAGAAAAATATCAAGTGAACCAAAATAATATTACATTTGATGTTGACCTTATCATGAAATAATTACTAGCATAAAAAATATAGCTACAAACGACTTTAAAATGTTGTTTGTAGCTACTTTTTTTATTTTAAATTACCATCTAACTTGCCATCTTGTTTGATATTCACCTGTGTTTTCTTCACTAACAACTGTATCGTGAAAGTTTGATTTTTCTGCTTTTTTTGCCAATAATTCATCAAACTCTTTGTTGTCAAACGGAATTTTTATCTCCCTATTCCCTGTCCACTCTGACAAATAAGCAGCGTTTGAAATTGCAAGTTCATTAATTCCATCATAGCCTGGGGAAAGAAGTTTTTCACCAAAAAGGATAGCATTAGTAAAGTTTTGCAAAATTCCTGCGTGTGCTGTTTCTTTTTCTTTTGGCAAAATTTCTTGATAATTAGTTTCTATTTTAGCGAATGACTCTTTTGATGCAAAGCGAAATTCTTCTTCGTCCATGTCAAGTTGCCACCATTTTAAAATGCCATTTTCTATAACAATTTTGCCAAGAGTTCCACTTATCTCTAGTCTGTTTGTCCCCGGAAATTCTCCTGTTGTTGTGATAAATGTGCCCACTGCCCCATTGTTGTATTTTGCTATAATCGTTACATCGTCCTCAACTTCTATATTGTGATACTTTGCAGTGTCACAATATGCACAAACAGAACTTGGCATACCACAAATCCACTGCCAAAGGTCAAGATTGTGCGGTGCTTGATTGAGAAGAACACCACCACCTTCGCCTGCCCATGTCGCTCTCCACGAGCCCGAATCGTAGTAACTTTGTGTTCTATACCAGTTTGTGACAATCCAAACCGAGCGTTTAATTTTGCCAAGTTTTCCCGTAGCTAATATATCTTTAGCCTGTGCAAACAATTCGTTTGTTCTTTGGTTAAACATGATAGCAAAAACTTTGTTATGATTTTTTGCACATTCATTTAGTACTTTTGCCTTTGTAACACTAACATCAATTGGTTTTTCTACAAGTACATTCAGATTATTTTCTAAAACTTCCATAGCTATATCCGCATGAAATTTGTGTGGAACAGCAACGATGACAGCATCAATTTTTCCACTTGTCAGCATATCTTTATAATCTT
>JAWXUN010000193.1:0-3905 GCA_044426425.1 Clostridia bacterium
TGCTTTTAATATGTGATTTTATTTGAATATTTCTGCCCTCTTCTTCCCTAACAACTCTTGATGCAAACAGTGCATTTTCTAAGAGATTGAAAAAAAGCGTGCATAACTCAAGACTGCTAAGCGGCAAATGATTTGGTATGTCTGTTTGGTGCTTAAAGCTAACATTTTCTTTTTGTGCCATTTGACTAAACGAACCCAAAATCAGATTAACTGTGTCATTTTCGCAGTATATATTTGGGGCAATTGCCTCTAGCTCTTCTGTTGCTAATACCGTATGATTTCTCAAAGCAACCATGTCGCCTTGTGCCACCAATTGTTCAATTAATTTAAGCGAATGTCTCATGTCGTGATGATATCTCAAAACTTTTTCTTGTGTGCTTTTTAGATACTCAAAATAATTTTTTGTTCCCTTTAGTTGCTCACTCACACGTCTATTTACCTGTTCTTTGATTTTTCTTATATCATCAATATTTTGCAATGTTCCAATAATCGAGTTCGGTTCGCCATTTTCTTGCAATTGTGCATCTATCTTAATTTGAAACAAAGCTTTTCCGCCCCTAAAATCCTTTAGATACATTTGAATCTCTTTGTGTTTTGTTCCGTTAACACATTCCACTATCATCTCCGAGAGTATTACTGCATTGTCTTTTTCTATTTCTGCTTGTTCAGCGAGCCATTTTTCTGGTCTGTGTATAATCGTTGGCAAATCCGCCTTTTTTGCAAAAGATTTTGATAAAATTAGAGTTCCTTTTGGAACAATATACTCAAAATAATATAAATCCAACTCGTTCATTATTATAGCATTTCTTTCCAAACTCATTTTCAATTGCTCTTTTTCGTTCTTTAGTTCTTTGTTAACCTTGTCAATATCTTTTTTGTTTTTTAGCGAATTGATATTTTGCACATAAATAATTAATGTGGCACAAGTTGCAATCATAATCGCTGTCGTTGTGTTTATAACATTTCCATAGGTCATATAATGAATATTTATCATCAAAAAACCTACGAAGAAACCAGCTATCAAGCCAAGCTTGTGTCTTAATTTTAAATTAACTATAACCATTGCTCCAGTGAGTGCACTGCTGAACACAATCGTAGACTCCCCGTGTCCCATAAATAGCTGATAAGAGTTAAACATAGCTGTCCATAGCATATAAAAAACAACAATCCAAAACTGCGAGCGATATATATACTTATCATTATTATAAAACATTTTTTGGATAAAACAATTTATAATAGCTACAACTAGCAAAACAACATAAAAATAGAAATATATTCTGTTATTAATCGTTGTTAATCCTTTTCCATAGTTAAGCACAACTATTATGTTATAAACTTCTATAATCACACAGAGTACGGACACAACAAATATTGCAAAAAAGTTTTGCTTAACAGAATTTTTTATATATTCTACTCGCACTGTTTCTTCGTTAGTTCTTAAGATTTTATAATTCAATTTTGCATTATCCATAAAATTTTTTATACGAACCAAAACTTATCCCCACCTTTTTTAAAAAAATTATTCTACAAATCCATATTCTTCGTCCAAAAGCTTTGCGTCCATCATCATACCTTGGCGAAATTCGTTTAGCTTTTTGTTAAGATCACTCATCCAGCCGCTATTTCTCATAGACAAATAATGTTCGTCTGTTATAATCATATGGTCTTGCAAATAAACATAAATTGAATCAAGAGCAAGTTGAAGCTCTCTTGTTGAAGCGACATCACCCTTTGAGGGCATCGGGTTGCCACTTGGGTGGTTATGTGCGATAATCAAACTATTCGCATTGTGTTTCAAACAAAGCAAGAGCAAATCTCTGACATAAATCGGAACTTGAGAAAAAGTTCCCTCCCAAACAATTCCTTCAAAAACCACCGTGGCACTTGAGCTAAGAATTATCACAGCAACACACTCATGCTTTTTGCCAAGCAATTTTATCTGAAAATGCTTATACGCTTCTTCCGTATTGTGAACTTTTTTGTTCTGAACATTTAAACTTTCAAAATAGCTTGTCGCAAAATGCGGTATTGCACGAAAAAGAGAAATAGTATTTTCTTTTAAATTAACAACTTCTAGCAACTCCTCTGCATCAGCATTAAAAATTTTTGCTAGACTAGAAAATTTTTCCAAAAGTTTTTTCGCTGCCATTTTTGCATCTATCTCGCTGTCTGTTATGCTTATAGCAAGAAAAAGTGTTTCGTTTATATCCAGACTGTTATAACCAAACTTTTCAATTTTATTCAGCATTTCACAAAAAGCCTCTGACAAAACTTCTTTTTTCAAAAAAACACTCCCTTCGCAACATACTAATATATACCATTTTAAATGTATTTTGTCGTATAGTCAAGTGTTATGCCAAAAAAAATCAATTATTTAACCAAATTTAAAGTTTTTTGCACTTTTTTTAAACTTATTTAATATTTTACTTGACTAAACTATTATAATAGTGTATACTTATCCTTAGTTAGCAGTTCGAGGTGTTATTTATGAGCACAGATTTTAGCAAACTAAGCGAATACGAGCTTTGCAAAAACATAGACAATCCCTTTGCGTTTAGTGAGCTTGAATATAGGTATCTGTGGCTTATACGAATTAGTGCAAGAGAATTTTTGAAATCTAATCATTTTGATTTTGAAGATTTTATTCAAGAAGGACTTCTTGGCTTGTATTACTGTGCAAAGTCTTTTGACCAAAACAAAAACGCATCATTCAAGACATACGCAAGCACTTGTATAAAAAATCGTATGTTAAATGAACTAAAAAAGAACATAAAGCTAAATAGTGGAAATTCTGTTCCGCTAGACGAAATTCAATTTTCTGTTCCTTCACCAGAAGAGGATTTTGAGTTGCGTGAAGACTTTAAAGCTGTTTTAAATCAAATCCATGTATCTTTATCCGACTTTGAGAAAAAGGTGTTGTCGATATATTTAAGCGGTTACAAAAGGTCGGAAATTCCAGAGAAATTTGGTTTTTCCCTCAAAGCTTATGATAACGCACTTGCTAGGTGCAGAAATAAGCTGAAAAAGCACAAACGCATTTAAGGCAACCGCCTTAAAATATATGCCCGATTGCAGTCAATCTAACATAATGAACGGTGCAACTCCGATTCAGGGCGAAAAAAAATATCTTTAATTACTCAAAGAGAGGTAAACCAAATGTTTGAAGACAAAAATCTTATCTGTAAAGAATGCGGAGCTGAATTCGTATTCACTGCTGGCGAACAAGAATTTTACAGCGAAAAAGGATTCGTAAACGAACCACAAAGATGTAAATCTTGCCGTCAAAACCGTAAAAACGCTACAAGATCAACTCGTGAGCAATTCACAGCTGTATGTGCTTCTTGTGGTAAAGACGCAACAGTTCCATTTAAACCACGTGAAGATCGCCCAGTATACTGTAGCGAATGCTTTGCAAAGATGAGACAAGAATAATATATACTGTTATTTAACCAAGCTCATTAAACCTCAGTCTGTGTACACAAACTGAAAATTTAGCAGCCAAACTTTTTATAAGTTTGGCTGTTTTTTTGTGCATACAATTAAAGTTCTAATAAAATCGTAGGGGATGCATCGTATGCATCCCGAGAGGGAGAACAAATTATAATATAAAATAAAAGTTGTTTTGGGGGAGTTTGTTCCTCGTTAGAACATAAATTTACATTCAAGTTAATTTCACTACCGAGGGACGCATACGATGCAAGCGTGTTGATTAGCGTAAAATTAGGGTATATTTTGTAGGGTAGGGCTTCCATGCCCTACCACAGTTTAGTTGTAACTTTCGGTAGGGGGTGGAACCCAAGCGTGTTGATTAGGAAAAAACAGCTTTTAAAATTGAAGAAAAAATCCTACTATTACAATTCAAACTTTTATATCTAAGTTTTCTTAAAAAAGATAAAAAAGTATCA
>JAWXUN010000194.1:0-3844 GCA_044426425.1 Clostridia bacterium
ATTTGCTTGATATTGCTGTTGTGCTGTATTTTGTTGTTGATATGGATTTGATTGATGAGATGTTTGTTGTTGTTGATACGGATTAGCTTGGTATGATGTTTGTTGTTGATATGGGTGTGATGCTGGTGCTTGGTATGGGTTTGCTTGTTGTACAGGCTGTTGTACAGGTGCTGGGTTTATCGGTGGAGCCGACATTGGACTGAGAGTTTTGTTGCAAGCTGTGCAAACTTGTGCGTCATCTTGCAATTTTTCTCCGCAATAACTACAAAATTTCATATTTTTCCCCTTTTCATAAATAATAAAATTATAGATAATTAATTATTTTTATAATAATTAATTAAGCAACCATCAACAATGATTTGACGTTCATCATCTGTTAAATCGCCGAGTCTTAGTTTTATAGTTGACACTTCTTCTCCTCTAACAACAAAAGCCTCAATCTCTTCTTTCTTCTCTAAAATAGCTTGTTTGATTTTTGGCACAAACACCCAGTCATTCAAGGAAATTTGAGAATAATCTTTAATTAAGAAAGGCACAATACCCCAGTTGATGCAGTTTGAACGATAACGTTTTGTTGCATATTCAACAGCGATATTAGCAGATGCACCAAGAACACGCTGGCAGCTTGCTGCTTGTTCTCTTGCTGAACCATCTCCAGGACGAACAGCAAAAATTGTGCTACCAACAACAGTGTTTTTTTCGTCAACATTTATCTCTTTAGTTTTTAGAGCGTCATAAACTTTTGAAAGTTCTGCTGTAATAGTTCCACTTAAACGAGTTTTTTCTATTGCAGAAATAGCTTTTGCATTATCTACATAATCTGGGTCTTTTCTTGAAAGAGTAAATTCAGCAAGTCTAAGTGGATTTGAGCGATAACTACTTGCCTCACCAGATGGGATAAGTTCGTCTGTTGTTGTAACAGGGTCTGTGATAAACGAAACAATTTTGACAGCCAAGTCTTCGCTAAGTGCTGGTTGCTCTGGCCAGTCTTTGATGTTTGGTCCCATTTTTAATTGTTTGATTTCATTTTTCTCGCCATATTTATTTAATATTCTTTTTTCGTAAATAGTCTTGTCAAAATAATATTTTGGTGTGCTATAATTAACATCAATCTCTGTTGCAGCAGTTAGTTTACCACCGTTAATTGCTGTTGCAGCGATACTTCTTGCATCCATAAGAGCAACACTTGCCATTTGACCTTCACCTGGTTTAGAACCCTCACGGCTAGAGAAGTTTCTTGTTGTGTGTCGAATACTAAATTCGCCATTTGCAGGTGTGTCGCCAGCACCAAAACAAGGGCCACAGAAACATTCACGAACAATAGCACCAGACGCAACAATTTTTGCAATATCTTGATTTTTTACAAGCTCAAGATAAGTTGGTAAACTGCCTGGGTAAACACTCATTGTAAATACTCCGTTACCACAGCTTTGTCCCTCTAGTGTGTCAGCAACTGCAACGATATTGTCAAAAGTACCACCAGAACATCCAGCAACAATACCTTGGTCAACCCAAATATCGCCACCACGCAACTTGCTCATAAGGTTGAGTCTTGCAGTGTTTGGAAGTTGCTCATTAGCACGTTTTTCAACTATATTAAAAATATCTTCTGCATTAGCTTTTAACTCATTAATTGTATAAGTATAGCTTGGGTGCATTGGCATTGCAATTGTGCACTCTATTGTTGATAGGTCAACATAAATACAACCGTCATAATATGCAACTTTTTCTGGATTTAGCTCTTTATAGTCTTGTGGTCTGCCGTGCATTGTTAGATAATCTTTTGTTGCTATATCAGTTTTCCAAATACTTGAAAGGCAAGTTGTTTCTGTTGTCATAACATCTATGCCGTGTCTGTATTCTATTGGAAGATTTGCAACACCTGGGCCGACAAACTCCATAATTTTATTTTTAACATAACCATTTTCATACACTTTTCCTATAATAGAAAGTGCAACGTCTTGAGGGCCAATGCCAATTTGTGGCTTGCCGTCTAAATAAATAGCAATAACTTCTGGCATTTGAACATCATAAGTTCTACCAACCAATTGTTTTGCAAGTTCACCGCCACCTTCGCCAATAGCGATTGTGCCAAGTGCACCATATCTTGTGTGGCTATCACTGCCCAAAATCATTTTTTCACAACCAGCCATCATTTCACGGTTATAACTATGGATAACAGCTACGTTTGTTGGAACATAAATTCCACCATATTTTTGAGCTGCTGAGTGAGCAAACATATGGTCGTCCTCGTTGATTGTTCCACCAACTGCACAAAGACTGTTGTGACAATTTGTCATAACATAAGGCATTGGGAATTCTGTCATGCCAGAAGCTCTAGCTGTTTGAATTATACCAACATAAGTTATATCGTGACTTGTCATTGAGTCGAATTTTAGCTTTAAGTCTTTCATATCCGAGCTAGTGTTGTGTTTTTCTAAAATTCCATAAGCGATAGTGCCTTTTTTAGTTCACTAACATCTGCAACATCACCAATTTCTTTAGAAAGCATATCTTTATTTTCGTAAATTGTTTCACCGTTTAATAGGTAAACGCCATTGTTATATAGTTTAATCATAATAGACCTCCTGAATTTTTATACAAATAATTATACATCTTTAAAGCTTGAATTTCAAGGATAAAATCAAAATTAATTTATTTTTAATTAATTAACTTGCTCACGCAAAGAGATAATTTCTGGGTATTTATCATCCTCGTCTTTGTAGAGTTTCTTAGCTTCGTCAAGTTTTTGTTTCATCATTGTAACAACTTGTGCATATTCTGGCTTATTATATACATTATTATTTTCTTTTGGGTCATTTTTCAAATCATATAATTCCCAACCAGCTGGTGTTGTTTCTTCAAGAGTATCAGGTACATCAAGAGGCAATCCATAGAAGAATGTTAGTTTATAGTCGTCAGTACGGATACCATAGTGAGCAGGATTGTCGTGGTTATGTGCACGGTGCATCCAATATCTAAAATAAACGCTATCACGAACAAAACCATCTTTGTGTTGTAGCATATTAACACAGCTTTCGCCTTGCATTTCTTCTGGAACTTTTACTCCAGCAAAATCAAGAAGAGTTGGTGCGATGTCTATGTTAGCCATAAGTTTTGATTGAACTTCTCCTTGTGGCAAGCATTTTGGATATCTAATTAAGAAAGGTGTACGCAAGCTTTCTTCAAAACTCCAACGTTTGTCTTGGTAATCGTGTTCGCCAAGGAACATACCTTGGTCTGATGTATAAATAACGATAGTATCGTCTAAAACCCCTTGAGCATCAAGTTCGTCTAAGATGCTACCAACAGAATCGTCAATTCCTTTTACTGTTCTTAGATAGTCTTTTAAATATTTTTGATAAGCTGAAACACCCTTGTCCTCAAAGTTCATGTCTTCAGTTCCAACTAGTGGGCCTGTTACATATTCAGGATTACAGAAATCTTCGTACAAACTACGGATTGGATTTCTTGGAGTTACAGAACTACCAAAATCTCTTGTTGATGGGTCACGGTGACTTCTATCCTCGAATAAATTATCGACAACAGGAATGTCAATTCCGTCAAACAAATGCTCGTGACGCTCTGGATATTCCCAGAAATCGTGTGGTGCTTTGTGGTGGCACATCATAAAAAATGGTTTATCTTCATCACGGTTTTTTAGATAATCAATAACCATATCTGTGATAATATCAGTAACATATCCCTCGTGTTTAACGATATCTCCACCTTTTTCGCTTTCGGCAAAAGTTGGGTTTTGGTAAACACCTTGTTGCCCAGCGTGAAGGTCAAGTCCGTCTTTTTGTCCTTCTAAGTATCTATAAAAATCAAAGCCTTCTGGCTC
>JAWXUN010000195.1:0-3823 GCA_044426425.1 Clostridia bacterium
GCTTGTTCTGCACTAACTGAAGGGATATCAACAATTTTTTTGCCGTTTGATGGGTTATATACTGCGATTGGGTCGCCTGTACCTTTGATGTGCTCGCCGTTTATATAATTACAAATTTTTTCGATATTCATATTAAAATCTCCTTTTATAGTTTTGGGAACCAAATGCTCATGTCGCATTCTTCTCTGTTAGCCCATGTGTAGTATGGGACAAGGTTGAGTGTTGTATTTTCTGTTTCACGAAGTAACTCGTAGTATAGAGTGTTTTGTTCTTTTTTAGTTTTAGCTTTTGTTGTTAGTGTTACAACTCCGTTTAAAAGTTCTGGTTTAAATTCTGCTGTAATCTCGCTGTCAACATCAAGATAAATATCATCTAATTTTTTGTCGTTATCAACACCCTCTGCACAATAAACAACAGGGCCACGTTTGATGCAAACCATTCCTCTGTCTTGCTCAATTTGTGGATTTGCTTGCATAAGAACTGCTGGCATTGGCAAGTTAACTGTGATTTCGTCACCTGTGTTAACGGCAATTTCGTAGTATCCAGCGTTAACAGCTGTGCCGTTGACTGTTGGGTTTTTACACCATGCAGGAATTCTGATTTTCATTTTTTTGTTATCTGCTTTTTCAACAACAATTTTGATATCTTCTTCCCATGGATAATTTGTTGTCATTTTAACACTGAAATTATCGTCGTTATAATCACAACTTGTGAAAAAGTTTAGATACAAAGTATCGTTATTTACACCATAAACAAATTTGCCCATGCCTGCAATTGCTCTAAAAATTTGTGGAGGGCAACACCAACAAGTAAAGGTATGCCATCTTCTTGAAGATTTGTGTTTGTATTGTCTTGCTGTTTGTGGGATTGGGTTGTCAACTCTATATGAAAGTGGGTTTGAATAGAAAAATCTTGTTAGGCTTAGGTCTGTTCCGGAAATACCAGAGTTATACATAACAGTTTCGGCAAAGTCGCCATACTCTGTGTTTTCTGTTAAACTTAGCATTCTCATTGCCCACATTGCGTTGCCGATGTTTGCACAAGTTTCGTTATATGCGATTTTGTTTGGAAGTTCGTATCTAATGCCGTGAGCCTCGTGTAGCTCTTCGACACCCTCTGTGTGTCCAACAAAGATTGGGCTTGATGCACCTGTGATGTAACTTCTCATAGAAGTCATATCTTTCCAAATACGCTCTAGTGCTACCATCAGAGCCTCTTCGCCTGTTTGAGCATACACTTCTGCTGCACCTGAATATAGATAAACAGACATAACTGCATGACCTGTTGCAATTGTTTCTTCTCTTAGTGGAGTTTTGTCTTGGTTATGCTCGCCACCGCCTGGTTGAGAACCTCTCATATTAACAAAAATTTCTGCTAATCTATAATATCTCTCTTCTTTTGTGACTTTGTATAGTTCGCAAAGACCCATAATTTGGCTTGGATTTACGCCAAAGTGAGCCATTTCAACAGGATAACCCTCAAAAACTGTGCACAAATAATCCGCAAGTTTTCTCGCAACTATAATCATTGTGTCCTCGCCAGTTGCTTGGAAATGTGCCACTGCAAAAGTGAATAAATGACCCATGTTATAAAGTTCGTGGTGACCTGGTTTTGCCCATCTTCTCATTGTGCCTTTTGTTACATCATGGCCAAGGTTGTAGATTGTGTGTTGTTCGGCATCGCCCCACTCGTCTTTTTCTCTTTGTAATGTAACTTGTGTTGAAAGATAGCCGTCTGGTTCTTGAGATTTTACTATCCAAGGGATATATTTATCCAAAACAGCTTTTACTTTTTCGTCTTTTTTGTTTTGATAAATGTAACAGCAACCCTCTAGGAATTTGTAGCAGTCGCCGTCTGACCAGTTTGAGCCGAAAAATCTGTCATCTACTTCGCCAGCTAATATGCCAAAGTTCAAGAGTCTTGCCGAGTTTGTTGGGCAAAGAAGTGCATCTAGCATACTGTCGATTATTTCCATGTAGTTGTCGAGTCTTTTTCCAAAAAAACCATCTGTTAATGTTGTGTTACCAACATCGGCTAGGTCAAATTTTCTGTATTCGTTCATTGAAGTATTCCTCCATTTTTTTTATAAATTTTTTAGGTATAAACACAATCCACGTAGCTGTGAATTATCAATAATTTGTTCTTAGTGCTGGATATTCTGGTGCACCGATTACGCCTGCGTTTGGCAATGTGTCCACTATGCTTGGTAGGTAGTCGCCATTTTTTTCCATGTTTGCAACAACTTTTGCGTGAAGTTCGTTTTTGATTGCCTTGTAGTTTTCGTCGTCTGACAAATTGAACATCTCGCCTGGGTCGTTCTCAAGGTCGTATAACTCGTTGATGTCTTGTGGGATATAGCTATATTTGTATTTGTCTGTTCTAATTCCACGAACCTCAAAGCTGTGACCGTTATATTTATAATAGTTAGAGAAAATCTCTTTTTCTTCTTTTCCTTCTGTCATCAAATCTCTTCCGTTCTCAGCTTTTTTGTCTGCTAAAGAAAAGAAAGTTTGAGCGATGTCTAGTGTGTTGCAGAAATCAGGGTTTGAAACTGAATTTTGAGCACCTAACAAATCCTCGCATACTAATAAAGGAGTGTGGATAACTTCGTCATATAAATATGCTGATTTATCAAATCTGCTGTGAGCACCAAGCATTTCGCCGTGGTCTGATGTAAAGATAACTCTTGTTTTTCTTCCGCCAGAACACTCCTTGGCTTTATCTAAGATTTTGCCGATTAATTCGTCCATCATAGTAACACAGCCATAGTATGCAGCGATTGTTTTTTTCCACTCAAGTTCTGTGTGCGTGTCAGCGATAACGCTTGGCCACCATTTTCTTGAATGGAACCATGGTTTGTTGATAAATCTATCAGCAAAGTTGTCTGGTAACTCAACTTCATCAAGATTATACATATTGAAATATTCATCAGGCAAAATGCTAGGGAAGTGAGGGCCAACAAGTGAGGCTGTTACGCACCAAGCTTCGTCTTTGTTTTTTTCTAAAAAGTCAACTGTCTTAGTCATAACCTTATATTCAAATCTATCTTCAATAGAGTTAATTTTTCCGTAGAATGGAAGTTTGTCAAAACTCTCTTTGTTCTTAAATTGTGGCTCTCTGTCTGGTTTTAGCTGACCTCTTTCGGTAACTGCTGGGTTTGGGGTACGTGTTTTGTGTTCTTTTCGATTACCCTCTGAACGGCATATATCAAAATCGACAGTTGTGTTTGCATCTTCCCAGTCGTGACCCAAGTGCCATTTGCCAAAATAACCAGTAGTTCTGCCACTTTCTGCCATTGCATCTAGCCATGTATATGCACAAGCTGGTAGATATTCTTGGCTTGTTGCACCAACATCAACATTGTCGATAACACCACTTTGGTGTGGGTATAAGCCTGTGAACATACTGCCCCTAGCAGGTGTGCAAAGTGGGCAAATAGAATAACTATTTGTGAAGTCTACGGAATTTTGTGCAAGTTTATCTAGGTTTGGTGTTTTAACCATTGGATGATTGTGATACCCAAGGCAATCAGCTCTCCATTGGTCTGTGAATATAAATAATACGTTTTCCATTATAACTCTCTCCTTTTTGTTGTGTTGCCTTATTATCGTATGCTTTGTAAATTTCTACCATTTATATGGGGTGTTTATTGCACGAAACATATATTTTTTTCCGATAAATACATCTCGCCCTCGGAACGGTGAGGGCACCGTTCCCTACAATATTTAATTTACACTGTAAAGTTTTGGTTTTTATAGGGTAGTATGGGATAATGCACCGCCACAATAATTGTGAATTGTGAATTGTGAATTGTGAATTATCT
>JAWXUN010000196.1:0-3811 GCA_044426425.1 Clostridia bacterium
ACCTCCACACAAAAGAGAGCTTAACACAGTTTTTCAAAAATACGCCTTGTTTCCACATTTAAATGTCTATGATAACATTGCATTTGGCATGAGAATTAAGAAAAAATCAGAAGACGAAATCAAAAAAACTGTTCACGAAATGCTACAAATGGTAAATCTAAGTGGTATGGCACACAGAAATGTTAGCAAGCTTTCTGGCGGTCAACAACAAAGGGTTGCAATAGCAAGAGCTTTGGCGAATGAACCAAAAGTTTTGCTTTTAGACGAACCACTGAGTGCCCTTGATTTAAAACTAAGAAAAGATATGCAAAATGAGCTTAAAAAAATCCAACAAGCTGTTGGCATTACCTTTGTATTTGTAACGCACGACCAAGAAGAGGCTCTGTCTATGTCTGACACTGTTGTTGTTATGGACAAGGGAGAAATTCAACAAATAGGAACTCCAATTGATATATATAACGAACCAAAAAATGCCTTTGTTGCAGACTTTATTGGTGAGAGTAATATTCTTGAGGGAATTATGCTTGATGATTACCTTGTTGAAGTTGCAGGCCAGCGTTTCAAATCTCTCGACAGTGGTTTTGGTAAAATGAAACCAGTTGATATTGTTATAAGACCAGAGGACATTGACATTGTGGATGCAACTTCAAAAGGTGCACATATAACAGGTGAAGTTACAAGTATTGTTTTCAAAGGTGTTCACTACGAAATTATTGTTGATGTAGAAGGCTTTAAATGGATGATACAATCAACCGACTCTCCAAAAATTGGAGACATAATCGGACTCGCTCTAACTCCTGATGATATTCATGTTATGGCAAAATCAGAGTATTCAGGCACAATGGGCGATTACAGCACATTTAGTGACGAGCTAGAAACTGATATTCACAACACAGAGGAGCAGAAAGATGAAGAATAAACTCCTTTCTGCACCATATACAATTTGGATGACAATTTTTGTTATTGTTCCAATGATACTTGTTGCATATTTTGCATTTACTAATAGTGACGGAGAATTTACGCTAGATAATATATCTAAAGTAGGACAATACTCAAACGTTTTCTTACGTTCAATTGGGCTTGGGGCAGTTGCAACTTTTATATCCTTAATTTTGGGATATCCGCTTGCAAAAATCATTGCAGGGATGAAAGTGAAAAGACAAGCTGTGATGATTATGCTTGTAATGCTACCAATGTGGATGAACTTTTTGCTTAGAACTTATGCTTGGATGTCAATTTTGGAAGACAACGGATTTTTGAATAATTTTTTAGTAAGCATCGGACTGCCACAAATACATATAATAAACACAAGTGCTGCTGTTGTTTTAGGTATGGTTTATAACTATATCCCATACATGATTTTGCCAATTTATTCTGTTTTAACAAAAATGGATCGTGGCGTTATAGAGGCAGCACAAGACCTTGGTGCAAATGAGAGAAATGTATTTTTAAAAGTAACTTTGCCTATGAGTATGCCTGGTGTAATTTCAGGAATAACAATGGTTTTTGTTCCATCTGTTTCAACATTTATCATATCAAAAATGCTTGGTGGCGGTAGTTATCTACTTATCGGCGACCTCATTGATATGCAGTTCTTGGGCTCTGCCTACAACCCAAATTTAGGCTCGGCTATATCACTTGTCTTGATGGTCATTATCCTTATTTGCATGGGAATAATGAACCAATTTGATGACGGAGAAGATGTAAACGGAGGTGTGATGATATGAAGATTGGTTCAAAAATTTATACTACTCTTATATTTTTATTTCTATACGCACCGATTATTGTTCTTATTATATTTTCGTTTAACGACACAGAAACTGGTAGCCGTACTGTTTGGAGTGGATTTACCTTTGAATGGTACGAAACACTTTTTGAAAATAGATATATTTTAGAAGCTGTTTTAAACACGGTTATTGTGGCTGTTGCATCTGCTGGACTTGCAACGGCACTTGGCACACTTGCTGCAATTGCGATTGATAAAATGAAAAAGACACCTAGAAAAATAATGATGAATGTAACAAATTTTCCATTGGTTAACCCAGAGATTGTTACTGGTGTTTCAATGATGTTGTTATTCGTCTTTGCTGTAAATGCCTTTGGTGGCAAAACTTTGGGAATGTGGACGCTTATAATCGCTCACACAACCTTTTGCTTGCCTTATGTAATTCTATCTATTTTACCAAAACTCAGACAGCTAAACCCAAACCTTAGCGAAGCCGCATTAGACTTAGGTTGTACTCCTTTTCAAGCTTTTTTCAAAGTTATTTTGCCAGAAATTTCTTCTGGTATCGTAACAGGTGCAATTATGGCTTTCACACTTTCAGTTGACGATTTTGTTATCAGCTATTTCACCAGTGGCAACACACAAACCTTGCCAATATACATTTATTCAATGACAAGAAAAAGAATTAGCCCAGAGATAAACGCACTTTCTACCATTATGTTTGCTGTGATTTTGGTTCTGTTAATTATCGTTAACATGAGAAATGCGAAGGATAACAAGGAGGCACAAAATGATTAAAAAACTTTGCTTAAGCCTTGTGCTGTGCCTTGTGTTCTCTTGTTTTTCTGTCATTTCTTACGCAAGTGAAATTAGCACAATAGAAACAACTTCTACTTATGAAATATACCCAGAGGGCTCTTCTATAAATGTATATAACTGGGGCGAGTATATATCTAACGGAACAGACGATTGCATGGATATCAACGCAGAATTTACAAAGTTAACAGGAATAGAAGTTAACTACACAACCTTTGATAGCAACGAGTCACTATATGCAAAGCTTGCTGGTGGCGGTGCAGATTACGACATAATCATTCCATCTGATTATATGATTTCTAAATTAATCAGCGAAGATATGTTAGCAGAACTTAACTTTGAGAATATCCCAAACTTTGAGTACATAGACGAAGAATTTGTAAATCCAGATTACGATCCAGAAAACAAATACTCTGTTCCTTATACATGGGGACTTGTCGGACTATTTTATAACAAAGAGTATGTAGAAGAAGTTCCAACGAGTTGGAGTGTTTTATGGGACGATAGGTATTCTGGCAAAATCTTGATGTTCGATAATCCTCGTGACACATTTGCAATTGCCGAAAAAATGCTTGGCTTTTCGCTTAACACAACAGAAGACAGCGAACTGCAAGAAGCTGCTATGAAACTAAAAGAGCAAAAAGATGTTTTACAAGGCTATGTTATGGATCAGATTTTTGATAAAATGGAAAGTGGCGAAGCTTGGCTTGCACCATATTATTCAGGTGATGCCGCAATTCTTTTGGAGCAAAACGAAAACATTGGTTTTATATTTCCAGAAGAGGGAACAAACTATTTTATAGATGCCATTTGCATTCCTATAACTAGCGAAAAGCAAGAGCTTGCAGAAGCTTATATAAATTTTTTGACAGACCCACATATCTCTGCTGCTAACATGGAATACGTTGGCTATGCAACACCAATTTCTGCAGCTAAAGAATTTTTAGACGAAGAAGTTGTAAATAACGAGATTTTTTACCCAAGCGAAGAAACACTAGAAAAAACAGAAGTTTTTGTTGATTTGCCTGATGAAACAGCAGAACTGCTAGACACACTTTGGGCAGAAGTAAAAATGGGTGGCCCTGGCGACTCTATCACGCTCATTTTAATCATAGTTGGATTTTTGCTAGTTTATATCGGAATAATTTTTTATAAAAAACGAAAACGAAAAAAAGAAGAATCATAAATAATATTTTGGAGAATATATGACATATAAAGTAATCGCCCTTGACCTAGACGGAACACTGACAAACTCAAAAAAAGAAATTA
>JAWXUN010000197.1:0-3768 GCA_044426425.1 Clostridia bacterium
TACACTTTGGATAAGTTAATTCGTCCATTCAAAACTCATGGCGGTGTTCACACTCCGCATTATAAGAGAACGGCTCAGTCGGAGTCGGTTTTTATGCCTATTCCAAAAAACATCATAATTCCAATGACTCAACACATCGGTGCACCATGTAAGCCGACTGTCAAAAAAGGTGATTATGTCTATGTTGGGCAAGTTGTTGGTGACAGCGAGGCTTTTGTTTCTGCCCCTGTTCACTCTTCTGTTTCTGGAACTGTTAAAGAAATCAAAGATATTATCCTAACAGCGGGTACAATGGTTCAGTGTGTTTGCATTGAGTCTGACGACAAAATGGAAATCCACCCAGATATCAAAGCCCCAGAAGAAGTTAAAGACAGAAAAACTCTTGCAAATTTAGCAAGAAAAAGCGGTCTTGTTGGCTTGGGCGGTGCTGGTTTTCCGGCTCACGTAAAATTAAATATTCCTGAAGACAAAAAAATGGATTATTTAATTATCAATGCTGCCGAATGCGAACCTTTTTTAACATCTGACCACAGAGAGGCTCTGGAGAACACACAAAATGTTATTGACGGTCTTGTTAAAATCAAAGAAATACTTGATATCAAAGAGGTTATCATCGCTATTGAAAGCAACAAGCCTGACGCTATCAAAAAAATGACAGAGGCTATCAAAGATATAGACGGTGTTTTTGTTATGAAATTGCGTTCGCTATATCCACAAGGTGCCGAAAAAATCTTAATACAAGCGACAACTGGCAGATGTGTGCCAGTTGGAAAATTGCCATCTGATGTTGGTTGTATCGTTATGAACATCGGCTCTGTTTCATTCCTAAATTCTTACATGAAAAACGGTATTCCGCTTATCAAAAAAAGACTAACACTGGACGGAACAGCAATAAAAAAACCAATGAATGTTATTGTTCCTGTTGGAACTTTGATAAAAGATGTTGTTGAATTTTCTGGCGGATACAAAGACGAGCCAAAAAAAATCATTATGGGTGGACCTATGATGGGTGTGGCTGTTGCAAGTGATGAAGTGCCTGTTCTAAAACAAAATAACGGAATTTTGTGTTTTGAAGAGGACATGGCTTGGCTTGAAAAAGAAACAGATTGCATTCACTGCGGACGTTGTGTGCAGGCCTGTCCAATGTCATTAATTCCAACAAATTTTGACAAATATTCTCTTCGTGCAGATGTAGAAGAACTGAACAAAAACAACATCATGTCTTGTATGGAATGTGGCTGTTGTGCGTTCAGCTGTCCAGCAAACAAAAGATTGGTTCAATCCATAAGACTCGGCAAAAGTCATGTTAAAAAGGCAGGTGCTAAATAATGAATAAATTAGTAGTGGCATCGTCGCCACATATACAATCAAAAATCAACACAAATAATATCATGACAGATGTTATTATCGCTCTTTTTCCAGCTGTTATTGCTTCTATCATCTATTTTGGAATAAGTGCAATGTACATCATTGTGATTTGTGTTCTTTCTTGCGTTTTGTCTGAATATGTCAGCAGAATTGTTATGAAAAGAGAGCAAACAGTTGGCGATTTCAGTGCTGTTGTTACAGGTTTGTTGCTCGCAATGAACTTGCCAGCATCAATCAATCCGCTCATCGCAGCTTTTGGCGGAGTTATTGCAATTGTTGTCGTAAAGCAAATGTTTGGCGGAATTGGTCAAAACTTTGTTAACCCTGCACTTGCATCAAGAATTATTTTGATGAACTCTTTTCCATCTCAAATGACAAACTGGACAACTCCTTTTGATGCTGTTTCAACTGCGACTCCTCTGGGAATTTTGGCAGAGGGCACAGGCGAGGCACTGCCAAGTTATATGGACTTATTCATGGGAAATAGAGCTGGATGTTTGGGTGAAACTTGCATAGCTGCTTTGCTTGTCGGCGGTGCATATCTTGTTTACAAAAATATTATCAGCCCAGTTATTCCGCTTACATATCTTGGAACTGTTTTTGCTTTTTCTCTCGTTTTAGGCAGAGACCCAATTTTTGAAATTCTTTCTGGCGGACTTATGCTTGGTGCGATTTTTATGGCAACAGACTACACAACAAGCCCTATTCACACAAAAGCACGAGTTGTTTTTGCGATAGGTTGCGGACTTTTAACTGTTCTTATCAGAGTTTATGGCTCACTCCCAGAGGGTGTTTCTTATTCTATTGTTATTATGAATATCCTTGTTCCGCTAATCGAAAGAGTTGTAAAAATCACTCCTTTTGGAGCAAAAAAAGCAGAAAGCGAATGAAAGGTTGGTATATAAAAGATGAAATTTAATGCAAAAAATATCGTGTTACCAGCAATTATTTTGTGCTTGATTTGTTTCTGCGTTTCTGGACTTTTGGTGCTCACAAACGAGCTTACAAAAGACCAAATCGCCTTAGCCTTGGAAGAAACAGCGGCAGAAAGCCGAATGATTGTTATGAGTGATGCGGATAGTTTTGAAGAAATTGATGCAAATACATATCTTGCCAAAAATGGCGACACAGAAATCGGCTATGTTTTTACAACAGAAACAAGTGGATATAGCGGCACTGTCAGTGTTATGACTGGCATTGACATGGAAAAAAACATAACAGGAATAGTTATTCTTTCTCAATCCGAAACACCAGGACTCGGTGCAAACTGCGTTAACGAAAGTTTTACGGATAAATTTAAGCAACAAGTTAGCGACAGTCTTTCTGTTGTGAAAAACACTGCGAGCGGTGACGGAAACATTGAGGCTATGACAGGTGCAACTATCACATCGACAGCCGTTACAGATGCTGTTAACATTGCAATTGGACTTTTTGATGATGTATCTGGAGGTGAGGGATAATGGCTAAGACAAAAACTTTGACACAAGAATTTACAAAGGGTATTTTGAAAGAAAACCCTGTTTTAAGACTCCTTTTGGGAACTTGTCCAACTCTTGCGGTTACTACAAGTGCAACAAATGCAATTGGAATGGGACTTGCGGCAACTTTTGTTCTCGTATGTTCAAATGTTGTTATATCTCTTTTAAGAAGATTTATTCCAGACAAAGTTCGTATCCCTGCGTTTATCACAATCATTGCAGGTTTTGTTTCTATTGTTCAAATGCTCGTAAAAGCTTATGCACCTGATTTAGACAGCAGTCTTGGTGTTTTTTTGCCACTGATTGTTGTTAACTGCGTTATCTTGGGACGTGCCGAGATGTTCGCTTGCAAAAACAATGTTTTGCCATCACTTTTTGATGGCTTAGGAATGGGTGTTGGCTTTACTGCAGCACTTTTAGCAATGGGAATTATCCGTGAGCTTTTGGGTGCTGGAACTGTTTTTGGTTTCCCTATTCTCACTGGTGTTATCGACCCAATTATCATCTTCCTTTTGCCTCCTGGTGGTTTCTTCGTTTTCGGAATGCTTATCGCAATTGCGGGAAAATTCTCGAGCGAGGGAAAAGCTCCAGAAGCTCTTGGATGTGCAAACTGCCCAATGGCATCACACTGTTCAAAACTTAAAGAAATGACGGAGGGAACTGATAATGGCTGATACAATTAGAATTTTAGTCGGAATTTTCCTTGCGGCTATTTTAACAGAGAACTATGTTCTTAACAAATTTTTGGGAATTTGTCCATTTTTGGGTGTTTCCAAAAAACTTAACACAGCCGTTGGAATGAGCGGTGCTGTTATCGTTGTTATGGTAATTGCAACAGCCGTTACATGGCCAATATACACATACCTATTGCTCCCAAACGGCTTGGAATATCTCCAAACAATTGTGTTTATCTTGATTATTG
>JAWXUN010000198.1:0-3750 GCA_044426425.1 Clostridia bacterium
AAATTTTTTACTAATTTAAAAATTAAACGAGTTTTGCCGCTATTGCTTCTAGTTCGCTGATAGCTGTTTCGTCTGGAGAGTCAGCACAAATGCAAGTTCCAACAATGTTTAAGCCTGCACACTCTTCTTCCCAAGTTCTCATCCACTCGCCGTCACCCCAACCATAAGAGCCGAAAAGTGCTATCTTTTTGTCAGATAAATTGTCTTTTACAGACTCCCACATTGGCAAAAATTCGCCGTCCTCAAGTTCTTCTGCTCCCATAGATGGACAACCGAAAGCAAGAGAAGAGTAATCGCTTAGTTTATCTTCTGAAAAATCTGCTGATGTAAATACATCAAATTCAGCTCCAGATTTTTTTAGACCTTCTGCCAAAGCGTCTGCCATTGCCTCTGTGTTTCCTGTGCCACTCCAATATACTATTGCTGTTTTCATCGTTTTTATCACCTTTCAAATTATAATATTATTTATACGGCTACTGCTAGTCGTGTAATGTCGAAACCTTCTGCCAATTTTGCACAATAAATTTTTGTGCATTTTTTATATCTTTCAAATGTTTTGCTTGCTTCTTCTTCATTAAAATAAGATTTCCAACAACCAACAATTTTAAAATTAGCACCTTTGTTCTCAATAAATGCTTTTATATCAGCCAGTGGATATCCCAAAAAAACGCCAATCTCGTGCGGAAAATCTTTGTTTTGCAAATGATTTTTTAATGTCCTTAGACAGTCGTTTATCTCAAAATTTTCATAACTGTTTTCAGCCAAAAATTTTCTGATTTCTTTATTGTTAAGTATCTGTGCTAGTTGAGATTTTCTGTAAACATAAACCAAAGCACTTCTGTCGGTGATTTTTAAAATCACTAAAAAAATTCCCTTTAAATTCAGCAGTTTGTTTTTGTTCTCTATCTCATTTTTAAAAGTTTTTATGTCATCAAAACAGTGCGACACCAAGTTGCCCACTTTCATGCCGGCAAGGGTCGGTGCACAGTGTCTTACTAATAAATCTGTTGGCATAGCTGTCCTTTCTTTATGAAGTGTGCTTTTCTAAAATTTCTTTCAAAGCCGCCTTAGAGCTTGAGTGACAGCGGACGATATTTGAACATTTTCCGTTTATTGCAGTTAAAGCACATTTAACCATTTTGTGAGAAACAGTATTTGTGAACAAAATCAACAAGTCTGGCGAACCAACTTGCTTTTTAATTCCCTCTGGTTGAGTGAAAACTTTTGCCTTGCAGTTATATTGTTTACATAGATTTTTGTATTCCCTTACCATGCAGTCGTTGCCACCTATTATCGCAATACTCATAAAATCCTCCTTGTTAGTTAAATCTAACTCTATGTTATATAAAAAAGCTCACAGAGTGGAGCTTGCTATGTATATAGGTTAGCATAAACTAACTTATTTGTCAAGACTTTTTTTAAAATATCCCTAAAAAATACAAAAAAATAAAAAAACAGTTTTGAAAAAAGATGTATTTTTAGCCTTTTGACAGCCAAAAAACCCAGCGTTTATCACGTTTTTTGGCTGTTTGCTTAGCCGAAAAAAGATGTCATTGAATGTCAGTATCAACCTGTGGTACAATTATATTATAGGAGGTGGTATCATAAAATGCAAACAAATGCATTATTTTTAAAAGCGGAACTTTCTGAGATAGAAAGACAAAACTTACACAATTATCAGCACAGAAAAATGAGCGAGGTTCTGGAGTGCATCAGCGACAAAACTGACGATGATTTTGCGGTGAAAGGCATACAAGATTTGATTGGCGGACTAGACAAGGACGAAATTTATGACTTTGACATCAACGACCCCTTAAAAGTACTTTGCATCAAATATTGTGACAGGTGCGACAGCTGTGCAAAATACGCAAATGACGAGCTTATCGACTACGAGCGACTCACAGCACAGAGTATTTTGGAAACGGATATTTTTGACATTCTATTTTCGTTTAAGAAGTCCTCAGACCACGATTTATGCTATTTCAAACTGCAAGACCAAGCAGGAAAACTCAAGGTTAAAACTCGTTTTGACACACGCTATAAGAATGAAAAAAGAGAGCGTGAACAACTCAAGTTACAGGCACTCAAGGGCGTTTCTAATCTCACCAAATTTCATTCGGACAAGTACCAAGAGCTTATCTGCGGAACGTGGCAATGTGGCGAAAATGGAGTTAGAATTGAGAATGAAAGAGGGTTTAGCGTTGCCTGTTACAATCCGATTATGCCTGTTAAAAGGCTCGAGAACCTAGAAACAGGCACAGAGAAAATGGCTATTGCTTTTAAGCGTGACGGCTACTGGAGAGAGCACATTATCGACAGAGATATCCTTTCATCATCAAGCAAAATCACCAGTGGTTTGTCAAAGTTCGGTGCGATAGTCACAAGCGAAACAGCTAGGCATTTAGTCAAATATCTAGCCGATATCGAAAGCTATAACAGCAAGATTTTGACAAAGCAGTTATCGACTAGCAAGTTCGGTTGGGGCAAGGCGGAGGGTGATGAGTATTTCATGCCATACACAGGCGACAAGATTATTTTTGACAGCCAAGACAGGTTCAAAACCCTCTATGAAAGCATAAGCGAGAAAGGTTCTCGGACACGATATATGGGATTTTTGAAAAAGCTAAGGCTATCTAACAGACTAGAGCCAAAGCTTGCCTTAGTGACAAGCCTAGCCAGTGTTTTAGTCGAAATGTGTGGCACTCTTCCGTTCATCGTTCACTTGTATGGCGAGGGCGGAAAAGGCAAAACCTTGTGCCTTATGCTTGGGGCGAGTGTGTGGGGCGACACGAACGAGGGCGGATACATTGCAGACCCAAAGTCCACACAAACAGCCTTTGAAATGCGACTCGGTGTTCTAAACCATTTGCCGTTTATCTGTGACGACATGGGAAGTATCAAGAAAAAATTCAGCAAAAACAACAAAAGCAACGACTTCGCAGATTTTATATATCTTGTCTGCAACGGACGAGGAAACGAGCGAAGTAATGTAAATTTAGGCTTAAACTATGTGCCAAACTGGCGAAACTGTTCTCTCACATCATCAGAAAAGCCAATCACAAGCGATATTTCGCAGGGTGGTGAACTTTTAAGAACTATTGAGGTAGAAACCGAACGAGGTTATATTTTCAGCGACAGCAAGGCAGTGGCAGATTTTTTGAGAACTAATTATGGTTTTTTGGGTAAAATTTGGGTTGAAGTTATCAAGGATTTAGGCAAAGAAAAAATCATGGAAATATACAAGTCATTTAAAAACCGAATTGAAACACAAGACACAGCCAAAGAAAAAGAGGGCAAGCAAATTGAGAGCGTAACCGTCCTCTTGACAGCCGACAAAATCTTCACTGACTACATAATGAAAGATGATAACTACATAGATTTTGACACCATGTATAACTTAATTCGCAGTAACAATCAAATGAGTGATAACGAACGTGCGTTCGAGTGGATAAAAAGCGAAATTGATGTCAATATCAGCAAGTTCAAAACAACATCAAACGGCGATGAACCTATCCAGCGTTGGGGATATATCGAGGACGGTTGGACGTGGATAAATGTAAACATATTCAACGACTTTTGTGAACGTGGAAACTTCGATAAAAAAATGTTCGTCAAGTGGGCAAGCGAACGAGGAAAAGCACAGCACGATAAAAGCAAGCTCACTAAGAAAAAATGGACAAATGGCAAGACCTCAAACTTTATTTCACTAAATATAAAAGATGAGGTTTTAGAAGATACAGATGACGAGGA
>JAWXUN010000199.1:0-3748 GCA_044426425.1 Clostridia bacterium
GTGTCAACACCATATTTTCTGAGTGAATTAACAGCAGCTTGACCAATCTCGTGTGTTGGAACTATTGAAACAAAGCTAGAGTCAGCTCCGTAGTTAGCTAAAGAAACAGCGACACTAGCCTCTCCGCCAGCATAAGTAACTACTAATTTTTCTGCTTGAACAAAACGATAATATCCTTCTGGACAAAGTCTTTGCATGATTTCTCCGAATGCTACAAATTTCATAATAAATTATCCTCTCAAATTTTCAATATATTCTTTTGCAGCAGCTGTAATTTTGTCAAATTCACCTGCTTTTATTACTTTTACATCTACAAGATTTCCGCCAACGCCAACACCACAAACACCAACATCAATAAAGTCTTGTGCATTTTTTGCGTTAATTCCGCCAACTGCCAAAAAGTCTATGTGGTTTAGTGGAGCACAAACTGATTTGATATAGCCAGTGCCAAGGTTGCCAGCTGGGAATAGTTTAACAAAATCCGCACCAGCATCATAAGCAGCGGCTGCCTCTGTTGGAGTTAATGAACCAGGGATAGAAACAACATCTAGTTCGTTAGCTTTTTTGATAACATCAAAATTTGTGTTTGGAGAGATAAAATATTTTGCACCAGCGTTATATGCTGCCATGCATTGTGCCTCGTTCATAACTGTTCCTGCACCAACGCAAATTTTGCCAGCCATTTCTTCTGAAAGAGTTTTGATGATATCTCCTGTTATTTGTAAATGGTTTGGGTCTTTTTGGTTAAAAGTAACCTCGATTAATCTAATTCCGCCCTCGTACAAAGCCTCGCCTAATTTAACGATATCCTCTTTGTCAACACCACGAACGATAGCGATTATTTTGTTTTCTTTTATAAAATCAATTGTTTGTTGTTTCATAATAAATTTTTCCCCTTTTAAAAAAATCTTAATTTACTCTGTATTTTTCTAATATATCTCTGTTAATCTCAATGCCAAGTCCTGGTTTGGTTGGAACATAAATGCAACCATCTTCAAACTTAATTCCATCATTGATAAGGTCGGCTCTGAATGGGTGACTAGATTGGTCGAACTCAAGGAATGGTTCGCTTGGTGTTGCACTAAATGGTGTAGGTGGCAAAGATGCGATAAAATGAAGAGCAGCAACAAGACCAATGCCAGAGCCCCATGCGTGTGGCATAATTGCGGTGTTGTGTGCTTGTGCGATTGCCGCCATTTTTTTACATTCAGTAAATCCACCAGCCGAACTTACATCTGGTTGGTATATATCAAGTGCACCGTTCTCAAGCCATTTGCTGATAGAAATTTTTCCGAAAATTTCTTCGCCAGCTGCCATGTATGAGCTTGTCATGTTTCTCAAAACTTTGTATCCGTCCATGTCTTCTGGCGAGAGAGGTTCTTCCCAAAAATATATTTTTTCTGGTTCTAGCTCAAGTATAATTTTTCTTGCGTCCGCAAGGCTATAACAAGCGTTAAAATCTGCCATAAGCATAATGTCGTATCCGATAGCTTTTCTGACTGCTTTTATGTATTCTATATCTTTTTCAGGAGTAAAGCCAACTTTTAACTTCATTCCCTTAAAACCCTTTGCTTTTAGTGCTAGTGCCTCTTTCACCGCATCTTCTGGATAGACACCGTCTGGCTTTCTATAAAAACCAGTTGCATAAGCTGTTAGTTTTTCTCTAAATCTACCACCCAAAAGTCGGCTGACTGGTTGACCGAGTTGTTTTCCGTTTAAATCCCAAATTGCAACATCTAGCCCACTTTGTGCGTTTAGGGCGATACCTTGTTGACCAAATGGGCGAGCTTTGTTATATAGATGTTCCCAAATTACCTCAACATCCAAACTTTCTTTGCCAATAACTTCTTCTTTGTAACAGTGCTCTAAAAAAGCGGCTGCTAGATATGGTGATTGTTGACCGTGACATAGACATTCGCCAAAGCCACTTGTGCCGTCCTCGCCTATTACTTCTACTATTACAGAACTTCTTTGATGCACCCAGCCTTGCGAGAACATGAATGGCACAGCGAGCGGTGCGGATATCTTGTGCACTTTTATGTCTTTAATTAACATAGCGATTTTCCTCCTTCTTTTTTTGTATAATTATTAAATTATAGATGTATATTTATTCATTCGTGCTATACGAAAATGACACTAAAGATGTATACATATATGATATCTAATATAACTTAAATAATCAATAGGTAAAATAGCCAAATATAATTTTTTTTATTGTGTACATTGCTGAATATGTGTTTTTGCAGAAAAATTTTTTAAAAGCCGTTTCAATTCAAATTAAAGAAGAGATGAATTATTTATTTTCTTTTTTAGAAATAAATAATTACAAATTGTAACTATTTGCATTGTGAATAATACATAAATGTTACACTTATTACAAATAAAATATGTATGTCATGTAGTAGTTCGCTTTAATGAGCTACTACGACAAAAGAAAAAGGCTTAATTTTAGTTTAATAAATAACGATAATTGTTGTTATTTGCTTAAATTTAGTTCGAATAAGCATTATTAATTGCTGTAATTTATAAAAATGAATTATTTTTATAAAAAGTATTGAATTTTTCAAAAATAATATTTATAATAGTAACATAAGTTGTAAGCGGTTACCAAAACATTTTGATAATCAAGAAAAGATTTTGTTAATAACAAATAAGTTGTAAAAAATTTTTGTCTTATAATTTTTTTTGCCCAAAGGCAAACACACAATGTACACAAATCCAACATAGATTTGTCATTATAATTTTAGCTAGTTAATTTCATAAAAATGAAATTTCTATACATTATTAAATTTTTATTTATAGGAGGAAAAAATATGAAAGCAAAAAAACTTATCGCACTGTTTTTAGCAGCAGCATTTGCAGTTACATCTTTTGCAGCTTGCTCAGCAGCAGAAACTTCTAGCACAAGTGAGTCTAGCACAAGTTCAGATTCAAGCGAAGTAGAAGACGATTCAGACGCAGCTCTTGTTGCTCTTGGCGGAGCAGATGCAAACGGACAATACTGGGATGGTGACATCGAAATTTCAGCTCCTGGTGAAGTGCCAATCGTTTTAGGCGACAAAATCACAATTTCAGCTTTTACAGCACCACACCAAACAGCTTGTTCTGTATTTGATTACGGTACAAACGATTTTACAACACAACTTGAGGACGAAACAAACATTCATATTGAATGGACAGTTGTTACTTCTGCTGACAAAACAGCAAAACTTAACCTACTATTCCAATCAGATGAGTATGAAGACCTAATCTTCAGCAGTTGGTTTGACGGTGCAGCTACATATACATATTCACAACAAGGTTACCTAGCTCCACTTAGTGTTTATTTTGACACACAAGGCTACTACTACCTTGAGTGGTACGATGCTCTTATCGAGAGTGGTGCAACAACAGAAGAAGCTATGAGCTCTGCTTATATGCCTGACGGAAACCTTTATTCTTTCACACTTCTAAACGACGCATTCAATGCACATTATTCAAACAGACTTTGGGTTTACGAGCCTTGGCTTGAAACACTTGACATTGATATGCCAACAACAACAGAAGAGTTTGAAGAAATGCTAATCGCTTTCAGAGATGAAGACCCTAATGGAAACGGCGAAGCAGACGAAATTCCTCTAACAGGTTCATACAGCAATGGTTGGAACTGTAACCCAACAATCTTCTTGATGAACTCATTTGTATACACAGATGCTATCACAACTGGTAAATATATCGAAGACGACAATGTTGTTATAACAACATTGTC
>JAWXUN010000200.1:0-3717 GCA_044426425.1 Clostridia bacterium
ATAGCCTCAAACACAGCTTTTTTGTAGTCTGGCCTAGTTGTGTCAAACTCTGTCACGTCCTCGTATCTAACTTGTGGACGTTTTAGGAGGTCGCATAGTCTTATACCTGTTTTGAGCGGAGCAGTGCCACGAGCGACAAGAATTTCGTTGAGTTTTTCGGACGGAGCAAAAACAACTTTTTTAATTCTCTTGTATTCTTTTGCTTTTTGCTCTTGTCTTGTAAGGAAGTTTTGCCACATTTCTTCGTCTAAAAGTCCGAGTTCGTGACCGATTGGCATCAGTCTTTCGTCTGCATTATCTTGTCTTAGGACAAGGCGATATTCAGAGCGAGAAGTCATCATTCTATATGGGTCGCTACAACCTTTTGTGACCAAATCGTCAATCAGTGTGCCGATATATGCTTTGTCACGGCTTAGGATAAATGGACTTTGTCCCAAAACTTTTCTCGCTGCGTTAACACCAGCAACAAAACCTTGAGCGGCCGCCTCTTCGTAACCTGACGAACCGTTGAATTGCCCAGCACCATAGAGTCCGCTGAAATCCTTAAATTCTAGCGTTGCAAGCATTTGCGTTGGGTCTACACAATCGTATTCAATCGCATAGGCAGGTCGCATAACATGGACATTTTCTAGCCCTTTTATTGTTCGATAAAAACCGATTTGAACATCTTCTGGCAATGATGAGCTCATGCCTTGTAGATACATTTCTTCGGTGTCTATTCCGCAAGGCTCAATGAATAATTGGTGACGTGGTTTGTCTGCAAAACGCATGATTTTGTCCTCTAGGCTTGGGCAATACCTAGGACCAACGCCCTCAATTTTTCCGCCATAAAGCGGTGAGCGATGAATGTTATCGAGAATGACTTGTTTTGTTTTGTCGTTCGTCCAACTCACATGGCAAAGAACAGTGTTTTTAAGCTCTTTTTCGGTGCTATAAGAGAAAGGCACAACAGGTTCGTCACCACCTTGCGACTCTAAATCTGAAAAGTCGATACTTCCTTTTTTGACTCTCGCTGGAGTTCCTGTTTTAAATCGTCTTAGAGAAAGTCCGATATCTTTTAAATCTTTTGACAAGAACATTGCTGGAAACATTCCGTCTGGTCCGCCGTCATAAGCGAGTTCGCCAAGATAGATTTTTCCTGCTAAAAAAGTTCCTGTTGCCAAAATGACGGTTTTGCAAAGGTGAACAGCACCTGTTCTTGTAGAAAGTGCCCAGAAATCGCCCTCTTTTTTAAGCCCACAAACTTCTGACTGCATAAGGTCAAGATTTTCTTGTTTCTCAAGCTTGTGCTTCATCACTCTTGCATAGTGGTTTCTGTCAATTTGTGCTCTCAAAGAATGCACAGCAGGGCCTTTGCCAAGGTTTAACATTCGGCTTTGCAAAAAACATTCGTCAGTTGTTTTTCCCATTTCGCCACCAAGAGCATCTAACTCACGCACAAGGTGACCTTTTGCAGTTCCGCCAATGCTTGGGTTGCAAGGGCAGTTTCCGACAGCATCGAGATTGATGGTGAAAACCGCAGTTTGAACACCAAGGCGAGCAGAAGCAAGGCCAGCCTCAATTCCTGCGTGACCTGCTCCGATAACTGCAACATCATATTCTTTTGAAATATACATTAAATCACCTATTTATAGTTTGCAAACTGTGATGCTTGCCTTGTGTCCGTTGATATCCCAATCAGCTGTGTATCCCTCGATAGTTTCAGAGCTAATTGATTTTCCGAGAACATCTGAACAAATGCTGTCACTATTTGTGCTGATGATATCTGCGAGAGTTTGGTCTGTTGTAACTGAAATATTGATGTTATCCATAACCTCAAAACCAGCATCTTTTCTCATAGATTGGATTTTGCTGACGATTTCACGAACCATACCTTCGTTTATAAGTTCTTCTGTCAAACTTGTTTCAAGAACAACTGTCATTCCGTTTTCTGTTGCAGAAACAAAGCCCTCTGTTTTTGCTGTGTCGATTAGAACTTCTTCTAGGGATAACTCAATTTCGCCGTCTGACAATGTGATTTTTAGCATACCAGTTTCATCTAGCGATTTTTTAGCAGAGTTTCCGTCTAAAGCGGACAATGCATTTCTGATTTCACCAATTTTTTTGCCATATTTTTTGCCAAGAAGTTTTAGCTGTGGCTTGAATGTATATGTTACAAATTTTGATGCATCGTCTGTGATTTCTACAGCTTTTACATTGAGTTCTTCTTTGATTATATTTGCATAAATCTCTGGCATTTCTTTTTCACCTGTGAAGAAGAGTTTTGCAAGTGGTTGACGGTTTTTGATAGCAGCGTCATTTCTTGCAGAACGTCCAAGAGTTACAGCTTTTAGAACATCTTCCATATTTTCTTCAAGTTCTTTGTCTATTTTGCCAAGGTCTGCCACTGGATACGAACAAAGATGAATTGAAATTGGAGCAGTTTCGTCAAAACTTCTTACCATGTTTTGATAGATTTCTTCTGTGATAAATGGAACAAGTGGAGCAGAAAGCTTGCAGAACTCAACTAGTGCAGTTGAAAGAGTCATATAAGCTGCGATTTTGTCCTCTGTTAGGCTGTCAGCCCAAAAACGCTCACGGCTTCTTCTGACATACCAGTTGCTCATCTCGTCAACAAAGTTCATAAGACTCTTTGTTGTGTCTTGGACTTTGTAGTCGTTCATTTTTTCGTCAACTTCTTTGATTAATGTGTTGAGTTTAGAGAGTAACCAATTGTCCATAACAGTTAGTTTGCAGTCGTCAAGATTATATTTTGTTGGGTCAAAATTGTCAATTTCTGCATATAAAATATAGAAAGCATAAGTGTTCCAAAGAGTTGAAAGGAATTTTCTTTGCCCCTCGATAACTGCTTTTCCGTGGAAACGGTTTGGTAACCAAAGAGCCGAGTTTGAGTAGAAATACCAACGAATTGCATCGGCACCGTATTTATAAAGTGCTTCCATTGGGTCAACTGCGTTGCCTTTTGATTTACTCATTTTTTGCCCTTTTTCGTCTTGAACATGACCTAGGACAATAACATTTTTATAAGGTGCTTTGTTGAATAACAAAGTTGAAATTGCAAGAAGTGAATAGAACCAACCACGAGTTTGGTCAACAGCCTCGCTGATAAAATCGGCAGGGAATTGTGCCATAAATTTATCTTGGTTTTCAAATGGATAGTGATGTTGAGCAAAAGGCATAGCTCCAGAGTCGAACCAGCAGTCGATAACTTCTGGCACTCTTGTCATCTCGCCACCGCATTTAGAGCATTTGATTTTTACTTCGTCGATATATGGTCTGTGTAATTCTATGTTGTCAGGGCAATTGTCGGACATAGATTTTAGCTCCTCAATACTACCGATTGAGTGGATATGTCCGCAAGAACATTGCCATATATTAAGCGGAGTTCCCCAATATCTGTTACGAGAAATTCCCCAGTCTTGTAGGTTTTCTAGCCAGTCGCCAAATCTGCCTTTGCCAATGCTCTCTGGCATCCAGTTAATTGTGTTGTTGTTTCTAATCATGTCTTCTTTAACAGCTGTCATTTTGATAAACCAAGACTCTCTTGCGTAGTAGATTAGAGGAGTGTCGCAACGCCAACAGTGTGGATAGCTATGCTCGAATTTTGGAGCAGAGAAAAGCAATCCCATAGACTCAAGGTCTTGCAAAACTTCTTTGTCAGCATCTTTGCAGAACACACCAGCCCATTTTGTTTCTTCTGTTAGGCAACCTTTCCGT